>CAKKSB010000092.1:2802-8274 GCA_919903055.1 Gammaproteobacteria bacterium
TGCTGGCCTGGTTGAGCACGCGCTACAATCATCACGCCGACTGGACCGCCGACGCCCGCCGTTCGTTGTCGATGGCCAGCGTGCAGTTGCTGACCAAAGTGGACGGCCCGCTGGCGGTAACCGCCTTCGCCCGCGACGACCGCCAGGTGCGGCGGGGCATCAGCGATTTGGTGGAACGTTACCAGCGTTATAAATCCGACATCACGTTGAGTTTCGTGAATCCCGATGCCGAACCGCAGAAGGTCCGCGAGCTGGGGGTGACCAGCGACGGCGAATTGGTGTTGAGTTATCAGGGGCGTAACGAACGTCTCAAGCCGTTCGAAATGAACGAGCAGGCGATGACCAATGCGGTGCAGCGGCTGCTGCGCGCCGGCGAACGCTGGCTGGTATTCCTCGAAGGCCACGGCGAACGGCGCGCGCACGCCGAAGCCAATCACGATGTCTCGCTGTGGGTGAAGGAACTGGAGAGCAAAGGCTTCAAGGCGCGCGGCGTCAATCTGGCGGACAGTGGTGTGATTCCCGACAACACCAGCGTATTGGTGATCGCCGCGCCGCAAGTCGATTTGTTGCCCGGTGAAGTCAAGGCGATACAGGAATATCTCGAGCGCGGCGGCAATCTTCTCTGGTTGGGCGATCCAGGTTCACTGCATGGGCTGGAGCCGCTGGCGACGCAATTGGGTGTGCATTTTCTGCCGGGCACGGTGGTGGACCTCGCCACTCAACTCCTGGGTATTCAAAGCGCGGCCATCGCCGCGGTGACCAATTATTCTCCGCATCCCATTACCCGCGATTTTTCTTTGCTGACGGTGTTTCCGCTGGCGGTCGGTTTGTCGCTGGAGCCGGGTTCGCCCTGGCAGGCGTCGGCGTTTTTGCAGACCGGCACCAGCAGCTGGCTGGAGACCGGTCCGCTCGCCGATGAAGTGCGCTTCGATGAAAATCAAGATATCCGCGGACCGCTGACGCTCGGCGTCAGCTTGACCCGCGAACGCGCCGCGGTCGCGGGCGACGCCGGTCATGAGGCGCCGCAGCAGCGGGTGGTGGTGGTCGGTGACGGGGATTTCCTGTCCAACCGTTATCTCGGCAACGTGGGCAATCTCGACATGGGCATGAATATCGTCAACTGGCTGAGCGCCGACGAGCAGTTGATCGCCATTCCCAGCAAGACCGCGCTGGACACCGGTTTGGCACTCACCCCCGTGCAATTGAGCGTAATCGGCTTCGGGTTTCTGATGGGCTTGCCGGCGCTCTTATTGTTGAGCGGTTTGATCATCTGGTGGCGCCGCCGCAAACGTTGAACGGCGAGCATGGGCCGTGGGGAGATAGAATGAATAAACGGCGGTGGTTGAACGTCGGTTTGCTGGTGGTGGTGGCGTTACTTGGATTATTAGCGTGGTATGAAGGCCGCGATACCGCGCCGCCGCCTACTCCGCTGACCGCGCTCGCGCCGGCGGCGGTCAATAAAATCGAGATCATCCGCCGCGATCACGGCAACATCATTCTCACCGGCCAGGGCGACGACTGGTGGCTGAAGGAGCCGGTGCGCATCGCGGCCAATCGTCTGCGAGTGGAGAATATCCTGGGGCTGTTGACGGCGGAAAGCCTGGCGCGGTTTCCGGTGGCGGGCAAGGATCTCGCCGCCTTTGATTTGGCGGACCCCGCGCTGCGGGTGCGCTATAACAATATCGAGCTGCTGTTCGGCGGCATGACGCCGGTGGATCAGCGGCGTTACGTGCGGGTGGGCGACACCGTACATCTCATCGTCGATAGTTATTCCTTGGATTTCATGGCCGACGTCGCCGACTTCGCCAGCCGCAATTTGGTGCCGACCCGCCAGCGCATCATCGGTCTGGCGACCCCCGCGTTTCAAGTGGAGCAAAACGCCGGCGGCAAGTGGGCGGTGCGGCCGGAAGCTTATGCGCTGTCGGCCGACGCGGTTCAGGCTGTCATGGAAGAATGGCAACATGCTCAGGCGGTGCGGGTAGCCTTGTACCAGTCCGCGGCGGTACGCGGCTTGGTGACGCTTACGCTGGCCGGCCAGCAGGCTCCTCTGCATTATGAAATTGTCGCGGAGGGGCCGGAGTGGATATTGGCGCGGCCGGAGGTGGGGCTGGAGTTTCATTTGAGCGCCGAACAGGGCCGGCGTTTGTTCGCGCCGGCCGCGAATGATGAAAAGTCGAGTCCGAGCGAATGAGCCATGCCTGAGTTGCCGGAAGTGGAGACCACCCGCTGCGGGATCGCCCCGCATGTCGAGGGGCAGCGTATCGTGCGAGTGGTGGTGCGCGACCGCCGTTTGCGCCAGCCGGTGCCGCGCCGCATCAATCAGTTGGCCGCCGGTCAAATCATCCGGGCCGTGTCGCGGCGCGGTAAATATCTATTGCTGGAAAGCGCGGCCGGCAGTTTGATGATCCATCTCGGCATGTCGGGCAGTTTGCGTTTGCTGCCGAGCGGCACCGCCGCCGAGAAACACGATCATATCGATGTGGAATTGGCGGATGGCCTGTGTCTGCGGCTGCGCGATCCGCGCCGTTTCGGCCTGTTGTTGTGGGTGGCGGATGATCCGGCATTGCACCCGTTGTTGGAAAAACTCGGACCCGAACCGTTGGAGCGCGCTTTCAGCGCGGCTTATCTGAGCGGGCGCGCCCGGGGGCGGGCGCTGGCGGTCAAACCGTTTCTCATGGACGCCCAGGTGGTGGTGGGCGTAGGTAATATTTACGCCAATGAGGCCTTGTTCTCCGCCGCCATCCACCCGCGGCGCGCGGCCGGTGATTTATCGCCGGACGAGTGCCGGTGCCTAGTGAAGGCGATTAAAGATGTGTTGCGGCGCGCCATCGCCCAAGGCGGTACGACCCTCCGCGATTTCGTGGCCGGTGACGGCCGACCCGGTTATTTCAAGCAGCGCCTGAAAGTCTATGGCCGCGAAGGCTCGCCCTGTTTGGTTTGCGGCGGGGCGATCGCCTGCGAGCGGTTGGGGCAGCGCGCCACCTATTTTTGCGGACGCTGTCAGCGTTGAAAGCGGGAGTTGCTATACTCGGCGCGCGGAAGAGCCTTGGTTTTTTCATGGTGTTGAGTCGCCTGGTGTCGTAGCGGAGAGAAACGGCCGATGAAAATCGATTTTATGAAGATGTTCGATCGGGTGGTGACGGTGGTGTTCGGCGCGATGATGCTGATCATCACTCTGGGCATGATCATCGGCGTGTTTAGTTTATTCGTGGATATCCGCGACATGCTGGTCGAGCAGAAGCTGACCGAGGGTTATCTCAAGATCATCTCCGGTGTGCTGACGCTGTTCATCATGATCGAACTGCTGCGGTCGATCGTGGAATATTTCAGCGCCAAGCGCTTGCGGATGACCTTCATCGTCGATGCGGCGCTGGTGTTCGTATTGCGGGAAATCATGATCAAATTGTTCGAACACAAGATCGAACCCAGCGAGCTGTACGCGATGAGCGCGTTGATCCTGGTGCTCACCGTGCTGCGAATGGGCAGTATGTTGATGTACCAGCGTGATACCGCTCTGGGGTTGCGGGGCATCGTCACGGTAGTGCCTAAAGAGTAGTCGCGGGCGGAATCAGTCGAGCGGGCGCGGACGATATCGTGGCGCGGGCCGCGCCATGTCGGGTGAATGCATAGAGGGAGCCTCTGATTTTTTATGTAGAGGTTTCTGCGGCACACGGATGTGCCGCCATTTTCAATGGCGGCTAGCTATTGAAAATGCAGGAAAGCGAAAATCACATTTTTCGCTTTCCGTGCTCTGAAAATTCCAGGATGGAATTATTCAGAGCCTCCATAGGATGGACGATGTGTTGGCCGGCGGTGCCGCGCCCGTGGTAACCCGCGCGATGGGTTATGGTTTGGCGGCTGGGTTCTGCGGGACGGGTAACGGCATTGCCTGGTGATCGAGTCCATGTTCCTCGCCGCGAGGCGCGATATCTTCGCGAATGTGGACGATCACGCCGCCCGCTTCCAGCGCCTGGGTTTCGGCGACGCCGCTCAGTTCAGCCATGTTTTTGCTTAATTCAAGATTGGCCGGTGTCTTGGGATCGAAGATCAAATGGGTGATGCCTTTGATGTTGCTGAGCAGGGTTTGCCCGTCGGTGGCCGCGGCCGGCAAGGGAAACACGTCACGGCGTACCGCGATCATGGTGCGCCCCGGCCATTGGCTGGCGGCGCGGAACTCTCGGTCGGGATCGGCGGCTTCCGCCGCCAGTTGGCGGATTAGCTGATCCTGCGGGCTGAGCGTTGCTTCTCCCAGGGCTTGCGCGCGGGTTTTGTCGGTCACCATGAACGCGGTGCTGGTGATAAACATGACCGCGATGACGACGCCGCGTTGCCGCAATAACCCGCGGCCTTCGCTGTGTTGGTTGAGGGTGATCAAATGAGGAGTGCCGCGATACAGCAGCAAGGCGACCGCCAGTAACGCCCAATTGTAATCGGCGGCCAGCAGGCCGATGGCCAGCCCCGACAAGAACATCAGTCCGACCGGGTCTGAGCTCAGAAACCGCCGGTCTACCCAGAGAACAATTACCAGCAGGGCCGCGAGCAGTCCGCCGACGAACCAGTTAGGCTCGGCGAGGCTGGGCGCGACTTGATGGGCTTGCGCCAAGCTCAGCAGCGGATTGCTCAGCCAGGGAATGGTTTGCCAACCTTGCCGTAATGCGAGCATCAGCACGGTGACGAGGGTGAGTCCGAGAAGCACATGGCGCCGCTGCCGGGCGTCGATGGGATTTCTATACCACGTCCAAGCCAGGACTAACGGATAGGCCAAACCGATGGGATGCAGGGTCAAGGTGATGCTGGCCCACAGTAACTGCACGAAAAACCAGCCGCCCAGCGGACGATTGACGCGGCGGTAGGCGGCATCGAGCCACGCCCCCAGACCGAAGGCGAGCAGCAGAAACGGGCCGGTGGCGATGGCGTCTATGCCATTAATCAAATGGGGCGCTATCAGCAAGAGGGCGCTGGCGGCGAGGGCGGCTTCGCCGTCGGCGGTGCGTTTGCTCCAGCCGTAAAGGAAAACAATCGCGAGAAAACTCAATAGTAGTGTGAGCACCTTGGCGGCGATTAGGCTGCCTGGCCAATACAGTCCGAGCGGGATAAATAACAGAGCGCGGAAGTCGGGTATGCCGAGCGTGAATATGGGGTTGACGATTTTGTCGAAGATCGACCAGATCAGTAACAGGCCGCGGGCGGCGCTTTCATCGAGCCCATACGGATCGAAACGCAGTAAACCCAGCCATAATAAAGCGCCACCCCAAACCAGCAATACGAGCACCCCCCAATAATGGCTGAGGGCATGCATGGTTTTGTGTGATAAGTCTTTCAATGTCATGGTGAGGCGGTCGATTTCCTGGTTACGTCAGCAGTAATCGCCGCGCAGCTTATCAGAGACAGTGGGGTATTGGTACAGACAAGTTATCTAGTTATCCTTAACTTTGCGGTATGTATAAAAGGGTTTCCCGGCGATGACGATGC
>CAKKSB010000093.1 GCA_919903055.1 Gammaproteobacteria bacterium
GCACCGGCCTCACCGAACGGGATTTCGACCAGAACAGTTTGCAACGGGCCAAGTGAATAATGTCAGTGCGCTTCATTCCATTCGCGCGGCGGATCCTGCTCGGCACGGCGCTACTGTGCGGCGGCATTCCCGGCCAAAACGCATTGGCCGGCGAATGGTCGGGACGGATCGGCGCGGAGCTGCGGCTGTTTACCGCCGCTCCCCTCGATCCTCGCCAAGCGGGAAACTCGCTCTCGCTCTTCGCCGAGCCTGAATATTACACGCACTGGAATGACGAAAAGGACAACCTGACCTTCGTCCCTTTTCTACGCTGGGATCAATATGACGCCGAACGTACTCACGCCGACATCCGCGAGTTGACCTGGCAACACGTCGCGCATAATTGGGAATTGAGCGCCGGCATCCGCAAAATTTTTTGGGGCGTCACCGAATCGCAACATTTGGTGGACATCATCAATCAAACCGATTTGGTGGAAAATCCCGACGGCGAGGAAAAATTGGGACAGCCCATGATCGACCTCACCCTGATCCGCGACTGGGGCACGCTCGATGTATTTTTACTGCCGGGTTTCCGTGAACGCACTTTTCCCGGCACGGAAGGCCGGCTGCGCACGCAATTGCCGGTCGATACCTCGCAAGCCGTTTATGTCTCCTCGGCAAAACGACACCACCTCGACGCCGCGCTGCGCTGGCGCCGCACCCTCGGCGATTGGGACCTGGGGCTGTCCCACTTCAGCGGCACCAGCCGCGAACCGCGTCTGTCGCCCGGCCTCAACAACCGCGGCGAGCCGGTACTGATACCGCGCTACGATCTCATCGATCAAACCGGTCTGGATGCGCAGCTCACCCGCGCGGCCTGGTTGTGGAAACTCGAGGCGATACGCCGCGTCGGCCAGGGCCCCGCCTATTACGCGGCCACCGGCGGATTCGAATACACCCTCTCCGGCCCCTTCGATACCGCAACCGACCTGGGACTGGTAGCGGAGTATCTCTACGACGAACGCGGCGGCGACAGTCCGAACCCCTTTCAAGACGACCTCATGGTGGGCTTGCGCTTCACCTTCAACGACGTGCAAAGCAGCGATCTGCTGATCGCCGCGATCGTGGACCGCGAGACGCGGGCCAGTTCATTTAGCCTGGAAGCGAATCGGCGCCTCGGCAGTCGATGGAAACTGGCGGTCGAGGCGCGCGCTTTCGCGCATAGCCATGATGACCTATTAGCCCATTTCCGCAACGACGATTATCTGCAAGCCGAATTGAGTTTTTATTATTAGACAGCTCTGAATAATTACCGCTGATATTCAGAACGCGGAAAACAAATTCCAATAGCCACTATTGAAATGCGGCACAGTCGTGTGTCGCGGAAGCGTCCGGATAACCAAGGCGGTTTTTTAAAACTCCAAAACTCCGCTTCGCTTTTCTGGGCAAGCGTGGAATCTAAAAATTTTAAGCACGCATCCCGGCTGACATATCCGACCAAACCCGTCATATTCCCGCACCCGCGACAGCGGGCTGACGCTCAATCAGTGGCCTGATATCTGCATATTAGTCTCGTGTCCCCGCACTATATTCGCCATTTCTGTCGACTGCTGCGTATGCCTTGACGAGGCAAAAGCAACGGATAAGGAGGATAAATATGCAAATTATCGACGCATGCACCGGATGCGCAGGACCGTTGACCTTTACTGAACGCAGCTTATTGCGCACTCTTTTAGAACAACCTGATTCCACTAAATGGCGATCGGCGCGTCATATTTTAGTCAGCCCGGTGCCGTTCATTACCTTGGAGAGGGCTTACCAAGCGGTCTCGCCGCATGAATTAAATCAAATTCCCGACAGTTTTACTTTGCATCGCGCCTTGCGTTACGCCGTCGCCGAGCGCAAAAAATATCTGGCTCAACCACACATTCAGCCGTTACGCGAATTCGAAATGCTGTGAAATTCCCGGCTCCGCAACATGTACTATGATTGTATTTGACGATCGTCATCCCCCTCGACCATGACCCCATTGGAGGAATCGAACATGGATAACTTAGGTAAAACCCCGGTAAACAGCGAGAGTAAGAGCGGTGGCAAGATGCGCGCTTCGAAGTCCAGCGCGAAAACCACGGCGGTGAAAACCGAGACCGCTCCCACCATCACCCATAAGCCCATTTCCAGAAAATTAGCCGCGCAAAACACGCTTGAGCCGGCTGGGCAAATCGACGAACAACAACGCCGCGGCATGATCGCGGTTGCCGCTTATCTGCGCGCCGAACAGCGTGGTTTCCGTGGCGGCGATCCCACCTCAGACTGGCTGGAAGCCGAGGCGGAAATCGAACTACGCTTGAAACAACGCTAAGGTAAGACCTATCATCATCGTGCATCCGGCCAGCGCACGCGGCACGACTGATGAGGAACGCGAATCAGCCGTTCCCCTGGTTAAATGGCATCGGTTCCTTCTTCACCGGTGCGTATCCGCACCACCCGTTCCACGTCGGTGATGAAGATTTTGCCGTCGCCGATTTTACCGGTGCGAGCAGCCTGGGCGATGGCTTCTACGGCACGATCGACTTGATCGTCGGCAAGCACCGCTTCGATCTTCACCTTAGGCAGAAAATCCACTACGTATTCCGCGCCGCGATATAACTCGGTGTGGCCTTTCTGGCGGCCGAAGCCTTTGACTTCGGTAACCGTCATGCCGGTGATACCGATTTCCGACAGAGCTTCACGCACGTCGTCCAATTTAAAGGGTTTGATGATGGCCTCGACTTTTTTCATGTCGTCATGTTCCTTGTGCTGAAAGTGTCAGGGCGCTGAGAGCACCCGGTTCCCGACCGCCGTTAACGGACATGATAACTATTTTTTAACACTCGGTAACCCGCTAGTTACGTATTAAGCCATTTCCGCTTCAATCGATGAATTGCGGGTGATCGCGGTAACCGCTGGTAAGCGGATAACGGCGGTCGCGGCCGAAAGCGCGCCGGGTCACCCGCACGCCCGGCGGCGCCTGGCGGCGTTTGTATTCGTTGCGATTGACCATCGCCACGACCCGCAGCACCGTGTCACGTTCGAAACCGGCGGCGATGATTTCATCCGGCGTCTGGTCCTGTTCCACGTACTTCTCGAGGATAGGATCGAGTATTTCGTAGGGCGGCAGGCTGTCTTGATCTTTTTGATCGGGCCGCAACTCCGCCGACGGTGGCCGCTCCAGCACCCGCAATGGGATCACCTGCGCCACGCCGTTACGGTAACGCGCCAATTGATACACCATGGTTTTGGGTAAATCCTTGATGGGAGCGTAGCCGCCCGCCATGTCACCGTACAATGTCGCGTAGCCCACCGCCATCTCGCTCTTATTACCGGTGGTGAGCAGAATCTTACCTTTTTTATTGGAGATGGCCATCAGAATCACCCCGCGGCAGCGGGCTTGAATATTCTCCTCGGTGGTATCGGGCGCGCTGCCCGCGAATTCTTGTTGCAAGCTGTCGAGAAAGGCACGGAAGGCGGGTTCGATGGAAATGGCGTGATGCTCCACGCCCAGCGCCTCCGCTTCGAGTTCGGCGTCGTCGATGCTCATCTGCGCGGTGTAGCGCGACGGCATCATCACCGTTTCCACCCGCGCGGCGCCGATGGCGTCCACCGCGATGGCCAGGGTCAAGGCGGAATCCACGCCGCCGGAGAGGCCGATCACCGCGCCCGCGAAATGATTCTTCTCGACATAATCGCGCACGCCCAGCACCACCGCGCGATAAATGCTTTCCACCTCCGACAGCCGCGCATGCAGCACGCCCGGCCGCGGGGTAACCAGGCCGCCGACGACTTCGAACTCGGCGAGATAAATCTCTTCGACGAAGGGCGCGCCGCGCAGCACCACCTCGCCCCGTGCGTCGATCACCAGGGATTCACCGTCGAACACCAACTCATCCTGCCCGCCCACTTGATTCACGTAGACGACGGGCATGGCCGCCTCCGCCAACCGCTCACGCAGCATCGCTTCCCGTTCGCCGCCCTTGCCGGCGTGATAAGGCGACGCATTGAGGTTAAACATGAGCCTGGCGCCCGCCGCGCGGGCCTGCGCCATGGGACCGGGGTGCCAGAGGTCTTCGCAAATGGTGAGGGCCACCGGCACACCGCGGATCTCCACCACCGTCGCCTCATTGCCGGGCACGAAGTAGCGCTTCTCGTCGAACACGCTGTAATTGGGAAGATGTTGTTTGTGATACGTGGCGATGATCTTGCCCTCGCGCAACAGCGAGGCGCTGTTGCGCAGGCCGTCGGCGGCGGGCGCCGGATAACCCAGCACCACATCGATGCCGGTCACCTGGCGTTTGAGTTCTTCGAGGCCGCGCAATACCTGGCGGTGCAGGCCGGGGCGCAGCAATAAATCCTCGGGCGGATAACCGGTGAGGGTGAGTTCGGGAAAGATCACCACATCGGCGCGCAACTCATCGCGCGCGCGGGCGAGCACCGCCACCGCCTTCGCGACATTGCCCGCCACATCGCCCACCAGCATATTGAGCTGGGCCAGCGCCACTCGTAGTTGCTGCGTCACTAGTTACGGATCTCCATCGCTCCGTCCTGCCGGAGGAACATCTGATTGCCGTCATCGTTTGTCGCTATACCAGACGAACACATCCTCTCTCCCGCCAGCGGAAGAGAGGACAGATTGCGTGAGTACGACCATTCGTAGTGCGAACCTACCTAACACCACTCTCCATCATTTCGTTCCGCCGAATGTCCATCTCGCGTGGGGAACATCTGATTCCTCCTCTCACTTTGCGATGCGTCGTATGACTACGTTCCCTCTCTCGCAGGCGGGAGAGGGGCAGAGTGAGGGCGGCGAACGGAAACACCTGTGCTTTGTCGCCAAACCCCGCCGGCTTCCTTTTCCCGCGCGCTGGAGAGAGGACTACACGCCCCGCTCAGCCCGTAAAAAACTCCAACATACGCTTGCCGATGTCGGCCGGCGAATAGGCCACGCTCACGCCCGCCGCCTCCAGCGCCGCGATCTTGTCTTTCGCCCGACCCTTGCCGCCGGCGATGATGGCGCCGGCATGGCCCATGCGTTTGCCCGTCGGCGCGGTGACGCCGGCGATGTAGGCCACCACCGGTTTACGCATGCTCGAACGAATGTAGTCCGCCGCCTCTTCCTCGGCGGTACCGCCGATCTCGCCGACCATGACGATGCCTTTGGTCTGACGGTCCTGCTCGAAGAGTTGCAGGCAGTCGATGAAGTTGGTGCCTTGGATGGGATCGCCGCCGATGCCGACGCAGGTGCTCTGCCCCAAGCCGTTCATGGTCGTCTGATGCACGGCCTCATAGGTCAAGGTGCCGGAACGCGAGACGATGCCGATGCTGCCTTTCTTGTGGATCGAGCCCGGCATGATGCCGATTTTGCATTCGCCGGGGGTGATGACGCCGGGACAATTGGGGCCGATGAGGCGCGCGTTGTAGTGTTTGAGCGCCGCCTTCACCTTCAGCATGTCCACCACCGGGATGCCCTCGGTGATGCAGACGATGGTGGCGATGCCGGCGTCGGCGGCTTCCAGTATCGCGTCGGCCGCGTACGGCGCCGGCACGTAAATCATGGTGGCATCGGCCTTGGTCGCCTGCACCGCGTCGCGCACGGTATCGAATACCGGCCGATCGAGATGCAATTGACCGCCCTTGCCCGGCGTCACCCCGCCCACCAGTTGCGTGCCGTAGTCGATGGCCTGTTGCGAATGAAAGGTGCCCTGCTTGCCGGTGAACCCCTGGCAAATCACCCGGGTGTTTTTATTGATGAGTATCGACATGCCTCAGGCCCCCGCCGCCAGCTTGACCACCGTCGCCGCGGCGCCGCTGAGATCGTCGGCGGCGGTGATGGCGAGCCCGCTCTCCTTCAACATCGCCTTGCCTTTCTCGACATTGGTGCCCTGTAGCCGCACGACCACCGGCACCGTCACATGCACTTCCTGCACGGCCTTGATGATGCCCTCGGCGATGAGGTCGCAGCGCACGATGCCGCCGAAGATGTTCACCAGCACCGCTTTCACTTTTTTATCGGAAAGAATCAGCTTGAAGGCCTCGGCCACCCGTTCCGCGGTGGTGCCGCCGCCGACGTCGAGAAAATTGGCTGGCTCGCCGCCATGCAGTTTGATGATGTCCATGGTGGCCATGGCGAGGCCCGCGCCGTTGACCATGCAGGCAATGCTGCCGTCGAGCGGCACGTAATTGAGGCCGTGTTTCTCGGCTTCCAATTCCATCGCGTTTTCCTGACTGGGATCTTTCAAGGCCAGCAGATCGGGATGGCGGAACAGGGCGTTGTCATCGACATTGAGCTTGGCGTCCACCGCGATCAACTCGCCGGTATCGGTCACCACCAGCGGATTGATCTCCACCAGGCTGACATCCTTCTCCATGAACAGGCGGTACAGCCCGTTCATCACCGCGTTCAGCGCGGCGAACTGTTGCATGTCGAGCTTGAGCGCGAAACCCACCTGGCGCACCTGATAGGGTTGCAGGCCGACCACCGGATCGACGGCGAGGGTGAGTATCTGTTCCGGTTGAGTAGCGGCGACCTGTTCGATATCCATGCCGCCCATGCTGGAGGCCATGAACACCACCCGCTCGCGGGCGCGGTCGATCACCGCGCCGAGATACAGTTCGCGGGCGACCTGCGATACCGGTTCGATCAAGACATGGTGTATCGGCAAGCCTTCGGGGGGCGTCTGGTGAGTGATCAACCGGGTGCCCAAGAGGGCCAGGGTGGCGGCCTCCACGTCATCGAGGCTCTTGGCCCGTTTGACACCGCCGGCCTTGCCGCGGCCGCCGGCGTGAACCTGGGCCTTGACCACCCATTCCTCGCCGCCGAGCCGGCTGGCCGCCGCGCGCGCCGCTTCGGCGCTGTCCGCCTCGCCGCCGGGCGGCACCGCGACGCCATAGAAGGCAAACAATTGCTTGGCCTGAAACTCGTGTAGGTTCATGTGATCAGCCCCCGATTATTCTTTTCGCACTACCCCTGCGGCGGCCGCGGGCGGCACCCGTCCCCACGGGTACTCACGCCGTCCGTTGCCTTCAGCTTTTTTCCGGATTAAAACGGGATGTCGTCGTCGAAATCGCCGGCCGGGGCCGGGGAACCGGCGGAAGAGGAAGAAGACTCTTTCTGCCAGTTGCCGCCACCGCCACTGCCGCTCTCGCGTCCCGCCGACGGTGCACCGCCGCCGCCCGCGCCGCGGGTGTCGAGCATCTGCATCTCGGCGGCGACGATCTTGGTGGTGTAACGGTCCTTGCCCTCTTTGTCCTGCCACTTCTCAGTGCGGATGCTGCCTTCTACATAAACCTTGGAACCCTTTTTCAGATACTCGCCGGCGATTTCAGCGAGACGATTGTAAAACACCACGTTGTGCCACTCGGTGCGTTCCTGGTTCTCGCCGCTTTGCTTGTCTTTCCAGGATTCGCTGGTCGCGAGCGTGACATTGGCCACCGCACCGCCGCTGGGCATGTAGCGCACTTCGGGGTCTTTGCCCAGGTTGCCGATTAAAATTACTTTGTTTACGCCTTTTGCCATGGTGATCACCCCATTGTTGACGGCCGCCCGATCGCCGCCGTTTGCTGTACACCCGCGCTATGCCACGCGCGCAAGTCCCTAGTTTACGACTCGGCCGTGGAAAATTCACGCAAGGCGTCGGCGTCGAGCAGCTTTTTATCCACCTTGAGATAGGCCACCCCCTCTTCGACGATCACCACCGCCTCGGCCACCCCGGGAATGCACAACAGGCGCTGAGTCAAGGGCGCCGCCTCGGCCGGGCTGATCGCGCCCACGTGCAGCAATTGGCTGGACAAATAACGGGGGGGACACATGGTGGCGGCCACACCCACCCAGAGCGCGCCCATCACCGCGCACAGCGCGAATACCCCATTGATGCCCACCTCGCCGTAAAGCCAGCCGCCCAGCGCGCCACCGCAAAAGGCCCCGAAGAATTGCGAACTGGTGTAAACGCCCATCGCCGTGCCTTTTTTATCCGGCGGAGTGATCTTGGCCACCAGTGACGGCAGCGTGGCTTCCAGCAGGTTGAACGCTATAAAAAACAGCAGCAAGCCGGCCACCAGCCCGCCCAGACTCTGCCAGCCGCTCATCAGCACCAGCTCGGCGACCACCAGCAGGCCGACCGCGCCGACGAAGATTTGCTTCATCTTGCGCCGCTTCTCGGCGATGATGACGAAGGGCACCATCACCGCCAGCGCCGCCAGCATCACGCCCAGATACACCAGCCAGTGGTGATCCGCCGCCAGCCCGGCGTGGTCACGCAAGGCGATGGGCGTCACCACGAAACTGGCGGTGAGCAGCATATGCAAAGTGAACGAGCCGAAATTGAGGCGCAGCAGTTCGGGATCACGTAGCACCGTGCCGAAATAGGCGGGCACCGCTTGGGCATCGCGATGCATGCGGCTGCGGGCCGGCCGCGGCACCCACAAGTACAACACCGCGATGGCCGCCAGGCCCAGCACCGCCGTCGCCCAGAAAATGCCGGGCACGCCGATCCATTTATTCATCAAGGGCCCGATGACCAACGCCACGGTAAAGGATATACCGATACTGGCGCCGATGGTGGCCATGGACTTGACCCGATGCTCCTCGCGGGTGAGATCCGCCGCCAGCGCCATCGCCGCCGCGGCGATGGCGCCGCCGCCCTGCAAAGCCCGGCCGAGAATCACGCCCCAAATCGAGTCGGCCAGCGCCGCCACCACGCTGCCGATCATGAAAATGATCAACCCCGCCACGATCACCGGTTTGCGGCCGACCCGGTCGGAAAGCATGCCGAACGGAATACCCAGCACCGCCTGCAGCAAGCCGTAAATGCCGATGGCCAATCCCATCAAAGCCGGGGTGGCGTCCCGCAAATGCTGCGCGTACAGCGCGAACACCGGCAGGATCATGAATAAGCCCAACATACGGGTGGAAAAGATCGCGGCCAGCGACACGGTGGCGCGCCGCTCGCTGGGGGTCATGCTGTCAGTCGTCACAAAGGTATTCTCGTTTTTGCCTCGTCACGCGAAGGGGGGGTATAGTAGCAGGTTGCACCATGAGCGGGAAATTAGGATGGAAAGTATTCGGATACGCGGCGCGCGCACTCACAATTTAAAAAATATCGACCTCGATTTACCGCGCGACAAATTAATCGTCATCACCGGCTTGTCCGGATCGGGCAAGTCGTCACTGGCTTTCGACACCATTTACGCCGAAGGCCAGCGGCGCTACGTGGAATCGCTGTCGAGCTACGCGCGGCAATTTCTGTCGATGATGGAAAAACCCGACGTCGACCACATCGAAGGTCTGTCGCCGGCCATTTCCATCGAACAAAAATCCACCTCGCACAATCCCCGCTCCACCGTGGGCACAGTGACCGAAATCTACGATTATCTGCGCCTGCTATTCGCCCGCGCCGGCGAACCGCGTTGCCCCAATCACGGTACGGTGCTGGCGGCGCAAACCGTCAGTCAGATGGTCGATCAAGTGCTGGGCCTGCCGGAAGGCGGCAAACTGATGCTGCTCGCGCCGGTGGTGCAGGAGCGCAAAGGCGAACACCACAAACTCATCGACGAACTGCGCGCGCAAGGTTTCGTGCGCGCCCGCATCGACGGCGCGGTGACCGAACTCGACGACGTGCCCAAGCTGGATCTGCGCAAGAAGCACAGCATCGAAGTGGTGATCGACCGTTTCAAAGTGCGCGCCGACGTACAACAACGATTGGCTGATTCCTTCGAAACCGCGCTGACCATGAGCGAAGGCTTGGCGCGCATTGCTTTCATCGACGAACCTCAGCGCGACGATTTAGTATTTTCCGCGAAGTTCGCCTGCCCCCTCTGCGGCTACAGCCTGCCGGAATTGGAACCGCGCCTGTTCTCCTTCAACAATCCGGCGGGCGCTTGTCCGACTTGCGACGGCTTGGGCGTCAAGCAATTCTTCGATCCGGCGCGGGTGATCGTCGACCCCACGTTGAGCCTCGCCGGCGGCGCGATCCGCGGCTGGGATCGGCGCAATGCCTATTACTTCCATATGCTGCAATCTCTGGCGCGCCATTACGGTTTCGACGTGGAAGAACCTTACGCGGAGGTGCCCGCTAAAACCCGGCAAGTAATTCTTTACGGCAGCGGCGACGAGGAAATCACTTTCACTTATTTAAACGAGCGCGGCGGCAAAACCCGGCGCAGCCACCCGTTCGAAGGCATCATTCCCAATATGGAACGCCGCTACCGCGAAACCGAATCCAACGCGGTGCGCGAAGAGCTGGCCAAATATCTCAGCAGCCACGCCTGCCCCAGTTGCGAAGGCACCCGCTTGCGCATCGAGGCGCGCCACGTGTATCTCGCCGGACGCACGCTTTCCGAAGTGACGGCAATGTCCATAGAGCGCGCCCACCAATTTTTCCACGATTTGATTTTACCCGGCCGGCGCGGCGAGATCGCCGCGAAAATTTTGAAGGAAGTATGCGAACGCCTCAACTTCCTGATGAACGTCGGCCTTGAATATCTGACACTCGACCGCAGCGCCGACACGCTGTCCGGCGGCGAAGCGCAGCGCATACGCTTAGCGAGTCAGATCGGCGCCGGCTTGGTCGGTGTGATGTACGTGCTCGACGAACCTTCGATCGGTCTGCACCAGCGCGACAATCAGCGGCTGCTCGACAC
>CAKKSB010000094.1 GCA_919903055.1 Gammaproteobacteria bacterium
CATGGTGAACAGTAGGCATTAAATTAGATAAAGTCATCGGGGCGATGGAACAAACTTTTTATCGGGATTTAGATCAGGGCATCACCGTCATCGACACCGGTTATCATCGTCCGGGTTTTGATGCCAGTTATTTGCTGTTGGCGGGTGACGAAGCAGCCTTCGTCGATGTTGGTACCGCGTTTTCCGTGCCGCGCTTATTGCGGGTGCTCGCCGAAAAAAACATTCCGCGCGGGCAGGTGCGGTATATCATGGTGACGCATGTGCATCTCGACCATGCCGGCGGCGCGGGAACTTTATTGCGGGAACTGCCCGAGGCGCAGCTCATCGTGCATCCGCGCGGCGCGGCGCACATGATCGATCCCGGCAAATTGATCGCCGGTGCGACGGCGGTGTATGGCGAAACGGCGTTTCGCGATTTATATGGTGAGATCGTCGCGGTACCCGCGACGCGGGTAATTGAAGTGAGCGATGGTTTTAATCTGCATTGGAACGAGAGACCGTTGCGGTTTCTCGATACGCCGGGCCACGCGCGCCATCACTACAGTATTTACGACGAGACCAGCCGCGGCATTTTCACCGGCGATACCTTCGGCTTGTCGTATCGCGAATTCGACAGCGCGCAAGGGCCGTTCATTTTTCCCACCACCACCCCCGTGCAATTCGAACCGGCGGCGCTGCACGCCTCTATAGAACGCTTGTTGACCTTGCCGGCCGACTGGCTTTATCTCACCCATTATGGCCGCGTCGGCGATCCGCCGCGCCTAGCCGGGCGTCTGCATGTGCTGATAGATGAATTCGTCGCTTTGGCGAACGATGTGTCGGGTACGGGAGACGAGCGGCAGCGAAATTTGGAAGTGGGATTGTCAGAGATTTTATTGCAGGCGCTGTATGTCCACGGCTGTACCTTGCCGCGGGCTCGTGTCTTGGAATTGCTGGCGGTGGATGTACGGCTCAATGCCCAGGGTTTGGCGGTGTGGCTGGATCGTCAGGCGCGCTCTTGAAGCGCATCTGTTACGGCGTGGCGATGAGCTGCGGCGGCAGTGCCGCCAGATCCTCCGGCCGATCGATGTCGGTCCGTTCCGGTAATAAACACCAATGCTGGTTCATCTCACGCAGCCGCGCGAGGGTGTCGGCCAGCACCGTGGCGCGGCCCCACGCCATGCCTTCGAACAAGCGCGGCTGCGCGCGGCGCAAACCGATCAACCAATAACCGCCGTCCCGCGCCGGACCCACTACCGCGTCGGCGCCGTCCGCCAGCGCGGTGATGGCCTGTTGCAGATCCCGGGTCGTCATACTCGGGCAATCAGTGCCGGTGAGGATGACGTATTGCGCGCGGGTCAGCGCGTCATCAAAAGCCTGGGCCATGCGCGCGCCCAGGTCGCCGCCGCTTTGATTGTGCAGGCTGAGCGGCCATGAGACGCGTGCCGCGCTGAAAAAGGAATGGCGGGTATCGGGACTGCACCACAATTCCATCGGATAGTCCGCCGCGCAGACCGTGGCGAGGGTGTGCCTCACCAGCCGCTCATGCAAGGCCGCCGCTCGCGCCGCGCCGAGGGCGGGAATCAAGCGGGTTTTGGCCTGTCCGGCGATCGGCGCCTTGGCGAAGACCAGGATGCGCGCGGATGGGTCGTTCACGATTTTTTGCCGCCGCTGCCGTAACGCCGCAGCAAGGCTCGCGGGTCGGCGCCGAAAAAATAAGCCAGGCGCAGCCGCCACATTAACCAGACCATAGCCGCTATGCCGCGATTTTCCCAGCGGCGGCTGGAGGTAATGACGCGTTCACGCAGGCAGAGCGGCCGGCCGGATCTTTTCAAGACGCGCGACAGCGCGATGTCTTCCATCAGCGCGATGTCGGGGAAACCGCCCACGCTTTCGAACAAGCGCCGTTCGACGAAGTTCGCCTGATCGCCGGTGGCAATGCCGGAGAGCCGCGAACGCAGGTTCATCAGGGCTTCGACGAGGCGGAGCGCGGGATGGCGGCCGGACAAACGCACATCGAAGCGGCCCCAGCGCCGCCCGCGGCGAGGTAACCCTTCGGCGATTAACCGCGCGCAGTCATTCGGTAAAACGCTGTCGGCGTGCAAAAACACCAGCACCTCGCCACCGGCCAGCCGAGCGCCGGTATTCATCTGCCGGGCGCGGCCCGGCGCGGAATGGACGACCCGGTCGGCGAGCGGCGCGGCGAGCGCGGCACTGCTGTCGGCGCTGCCGCCGTCCACCACGATGAGCTCATGTCCCGCGCGCCGCAGCGCTTGCAGCGGCGCGAGCGCGGCGGTGATGCCGGCCGCTTCATCGAGCATGGGAATGATGATGGAGAGCCGCATGGATTAAGCGTCGATGGATTAGTCGGTGCAAGGTGAAGGCATGATGCGCGGGCTTTGCATCGGTCCCGTTTCAACGACAGCCGTTTTCGTTACAGCAGGCCGCTACGTGCGCCGCGCCTTTGGTTTCCGCAGCGCCGCGCCGCGTACCGGCCGGCGCGCACCACGGTACGGGTGCTTTCAAACTTGCGGGGGTGATGCCGATGAAGTCGTTTTTGAGCGGGCCTTCGCTGAGAAAGGTGAAGGTGCGTTCGCACACCGCCATGCGTTCCCCGCGCGGAAAGACATGGCCCTCGTCGTCGGTGATGGAGGCGTACGGTCCGCGATAGATCACCGCGTGACCGTAGTCGAGGCACGTTGAGTCCGCGCGTTTGGTCGCGGTCAAGGTCGCGGAACGGAGCTCGATGCCTTCGACGACGCGCCAGGCTTGGGTGTCCCATTGGTCGTAGCTCACGGCGAGAAAACCGGCGTCGGCGAAGGCCCGCAAAAACTCCCGTTCCTGAAAGGCGCCGGAGAGGCAGCCGCTCCACAGCTCGGGGTCGTCTTTTAAATGCGGCGGCACGGCCTCGTCGCTGATGATGTCGGAGATCGCCACCCGGCCGCCGGGTTTCAGCACCCGCAGGATTTCCCGCACCAGTTGTTGTTTATCCGCGTCGCTGACCAGATTCAGCACGCAGTTGGAAATGACCAGGTCCACCGAGTTGTCGGCGATGAGCGGCGCGTGCTTGCGTTGCTCGGTTTTCCACGCCTCCAGTTGGGCGAGATCGCTGGCGCTGCGTACCGGTTGCCCGGCGAGCCGGCGATCCAGCGCGTCCGCATCCAAGGCCAGATCTTGAATACGGCCTTTGCGGAATTCGACGCGATCGCCGCCGAGTTTTTGCGCCATCTCATTTTGATATTTTCGCGCCAGCGCCAGCATGTCGTCGTTCATGTCCACGCCGATCACCCGGCCGCGCGCGCCCACCAGTTGCGCGGCCATGTAGCAGATCTTGCCGCCGCCGCTGCCCAGGTCCAACACCGTGTCGCCTTCGCGCACATAACGCGAGGGGTCACCGCAGCCGTAATCTTTGCTGAGGATCTCTTCCGGCAACAGCGTCAGGAGCGAGTTGTCGTAACTCACCGGACAGCACAAGCTGGGTTGCACGTCCATGGCGCCGCGTGAGTAGCGGTCGAGTACCGCGGAATGAATGTTCATGGAATCCACCTTCAATAAAAATAGAAAAAAGTAAGAGGGTTTTTTATCTTCTTCCCGGTTTTTGCGCGGGAGAAAAAGCCTCTTTTTTCGATATTTTCGCTATTCAATCTTTTACCAGCGCGCCGCCGCAACTGCTGCCCTGCCCGGCGGTGCAGCCGTAGCAATGGTCTTTCACCACGATGGGATTGCCGGTGAGGTTTACCCCCATGAGGTCTTTGATGTGCGTGCGCGGACGGCCGTTGAGGCGCAGCGGCAGGCCGAGCATTTGATTGAAATCGCAATCGTAGACATACCCCTGCCAGTCGATGCTGAGCAAATTGCGGCACATCACCGACGCGAGATTAGCGTCTTGATGGGAGGCGCGCAGCAGCGCCATGTAATCCGCGAACTGGCCTTTGGAAAGGAGCGTGCTGCCGAAACGTTGGATGGGCATATTGGCCAGGGTGAACAGTTGATTGAAGACCACGCCGTATTCATCGGCCAGGTGTTTTTTATAAGCGGCCTGCAGCGGCGCTTGCGCGGGCGGCAACGCAGGGCCTTGCGGGTTGTAGACCAGATTCAAGATCAAGCCGCTATCGGCGCCGCCATAATCCAGGGCATTGAGTCGTTGCAATCCGCGGATGCTGGCGTTGAATACGCCTTTGCCGCGTTGGCGGTCGACATTGTCTTCCAGATAACAGGGCAGGGAGGCGGTGACTTCGACGTGTTGTGCCGCGAGAAAATCAGCGAGATCGTCCTGTCCAGGTTGCTCAAGAATGGTGAGATTACATCGGTCGATGACCCGGCTGCCTTGTGCGCGCGCGGCGAGAACGATGTCACGGAAATGCGGATTCAATTCCGGCGCGCCGCCCGTGAGATCAACGGTGCCGATGTTCGAGGCGCGCAGATAGGCCATCACCTGATCCGCCGTTTCGCGCGTCATGATTTCGGTGCGGCGCGGACCGGCGTTGACGTGGCAGTGCAGGCATTGCTGATTGCAGAGGTAACCGAGATTCACTTGCAGTGTCTCGAGTGTATCGCGGCGCAACGCGGGAAATCGAGTCTGCTCCAACAAAGGCAAGGTCGCTAACATGGCTGCATCCTTATTGCTTAACGGTCACTCTTCGGCACGGGCCGAATCGGGCGTATCTTTGCCGCGGATCTTTTTTACCATAACCGGCAGCAAGGAAAATACGCCCAGTAGCGCGAAGGCCGCCAGCATCTCGGCGGAGAGGAGTTCGCGGGTGGAATTAATGCGGCCCAGGGATTGGCCCAGGTTGGCGAATACGAAACTGCCGGGAATGATGCCGAGCGCGGTGGCCGCGACATAGACGCGCAACGGAATGGCCGTGAAGGCCGGCACCAGATTGACCAGCCAGAACGGGAACAACGGCACCAGCCGCAGGAATAATAAATAGTAAAAAGCATTTTCATTGAAGCCGGCTATGAGCTTGGCGGCACGCCCGCCCAGCCGCCGGCGCGCGGCATCGGCGAACAGGTAACGGGCGCCGAGAAACACCAGCGTCGCGCCGAAGGTGGCGGCGATCAGGATGACCAGCGTACCTGTCCATCGGCCGAACAGCATGCCCACCGCCAGCGACATGATTATGCCGCCCGGCACGCTGAACGCCACCGCCGCCGCGTAAATGAGTATGGCCGCCGTCAGCGCGGTCCAATAATGTTGCCGCGAGAAATTCAACAAGGCATTGCGGTGCTCCTTGAGCGTATCGAGGCTCAGCCATTCGTGGGCGCCCAGGGCGAAGAAGGCGCCGATGCCGCCGACGAACACCAGCACTACGGCGAGCTTAAGCCAGCGCGCGGAATTGGAGGGTGGGTCTTCTCTACGCATTAATTGCTCCGCTGGATCGCGCATGAGCGCGGTGCCGGATCATTCATGATGTCCGATGATTGCCATTCCCAGCACAAGTTC
Organism: Gammaproteobacteria bacterium; assembly: GCA_919903055.1. Classification (GTDB taxonomy): domain Bacteria; phylum Pseudomonadota; class Gammaproteobacteria; order DRLM01; family DRLM01; genus CAKKSB01. Next base: position 5,426 of record CAKKSB010000094.1, read on the forward strand.
CTTCGATGATGCAGCCCGTCAGATTTTGTCACGGCGAAGGGTCTCTCGTTATCAACCTGGCAACTGATAAAGGTGAATCGAACAACTCCTTCCCCTGGAAGGGGATTTACTTTCATTACTGAGTTCACCCTTTCAGCTGTCGTTTAATAGGAAACGATTGATTAATTCGTTTTGTACCGCCAAGACGTCAAGAGCGCCAAAGTTTTTTCTTTACCATTGAAGATTTTTCTTGGCGTCTTGGCGGTTAAGAAATCTTTCCAGCCTTTCTTCAGTATAACCGGCGTCGTGAGAGGGTGTCGGGATCGCGCGATGATGGATTTAGTCGTGCGGCGCGCCGAGACTTTACGAATTTTCTTTATCGGCGTCGAGATCGGCCCGGATGCGTTGTTTAGCTTCGTCGGACAGTGGAGGCATGGCGGTCTCGTCGAGGTGTTCGGGCAACCGGCGCGCGGCGCGTTGCAGGAAATGCAACTGACGGCGATAGCGGCTGCACAATTTGCAGACCATCAAGTGCATATGTACCACTAGGCGTTCGCTGATCGGCAAGGGGTGGTCCAGCGACCGCGACACCAGTTGGCTGACTTCTTTGCACGATACCATCATGCTTTGTCCTCACGCTGACGGTGGAACCAATTCGTATCCAGACACTGCCGCATACGCAAACGGGCGCGCGACAGTATGACCCACATATTGTTGGTCGTATCGATAGCCAATTCCTGACAAATCTCTTCGGTACTCATTCCGTCCAATTCGCGCATCATCAGCGCGTCGCCCATGCGCGGCGGCAGATGTCCCAAGCATTCGCGGAATATCCGCCAGAATTCTTTTTGCTCCAGCGCCTTGTCCGGGTCGGACCATTGACTGATGTCGATCCGCCAGTGGCCGTGTTGGTCGAATAAATCGGCAGTTTGATCGGCGGCCGCGTCGATGTCATCGCCCAGCGGCCGCTCCCGCCGCGCCTTGCGCAGATGATCGACGATCTTGTGTTTGAGGATGCCGATCAGCCAAGTCCGCTCCGAGGACTGTCCGGCATAACGCGCCTGCATGGCGGCGAGCAGCGTGTCTTGTACTAAATCTTCGGCCAACATGCTGTCGCGCAGGCGCAGCATGGCGTAGCGGTAGAGGGCGTCGCCGTAGTTGTCCAACCAATGGTGGGGATCGCTCGCGGTCGGCATGGTTGTCATGAGTCCAGTTCAGGGTAAGGCCGCGCTGCGGCCATGATAGTTATTTTCCACGCAGCCGGAAAATCCGTTTAAGCCATTTTTTCGCGCTGGGCGTCAACCCCGCCTTGAGGCGTTGGTCGGCCACCCGCCGGTTGATCTGCGCCAGGGTCGGATAAATGTGGATCACCCCGGACAGGTCCTTGGCCTTCATCCCGTTGGCGAGGGCAAGCACGTATTCGTGGATGAGTTCACCGGCGTGCGGCCCCACCAGCGTCGCGCCCAATAATTTTCCCTGGGGGCCGGTGATGATTTTGGCGAAGCCGTCGGTCTCGCCGTCGGTTTGCGCGCGGTCGATGTCGTGAAAGGGGAAGGTGTAGACCTGGTGCGTGATGCCTTGTCGCCGCGCCTGATTTTCCGACAGCCCCACCCGCGCCACTTCCGGGTCGCTGTAGGTGCACCAGGGGATGACCCGCTGTTCCACTTTGGCGGGCAGATGGAACAGCGCATTGCGCAACACCACGCCGGCCTGATGTTCCGCCATGTGGGTGAACAGATACGGGCCGGTGACGTCGCCGCAGGCGTAGATGTGTTTGGCGGTGGTGCGCAGGCGCGGGTCGGTGCGGATGTAACCGCGCTCATCGAGTCGCACGCCGGCGGCGTCCAGCCCCAGGCTTTCGCTATTGGCGCGGCGGCCGGCGGCCAACAATAAATGCGAGCCGCCGATGGTGAGGGTGGCGCTCGTGTGTTGTTTGAATGTGAGCTGGAGATCGCCGGCCCGGCCGGTGATGTGCAACGCCTCGCTGTCGAGCAACACCTTTACTCCTTCGGCGCGCAGACACCGTTCCACCACGGCGGCCGCGTCCCGGTCTTCCACCGGCAGCAATTGCGGACCGCGTTCGATCAGCGTCACCTCGCTGCCGAGGCGGGCGAAGGCCTGGGCCATTTCCACGCCGATGGGACCGCCGCCCAGCACGAGTAAACGCGGTACCGGTTCGCGCAGAGTGAAGACGGTCTCGTTGGTGAGAAAAGGCACATCGGCCAAGCCCGCGATGGGCGGCACGGCCGGCCGCGAGCCGGTGGCGATGACGAAATTCTTCGCGGTGAGGCGGCGGCCGTCCACCTCGAAGACATGGGGGTTGCTAAAACGGCCCGCGCCGAAAATCACCTCGATACCCATATCGCGGAAACGTTGCGGGTTGTCGTGCACTTCGATGGTGGCGATGACCGAGTTCACCCGATCCATGACTTGGCCGATATCCACCCTAGGGCTGTGGCCGGGCAGGCCGTAACGCTGCGCGGTCCGCGCCAGGTGCGCCACCTTCGCGGTCTGGAGCAGGGCCTTGCTGGGCACGCAGCCGGTCCACAGGCAATCGCCGCCCAGCCGGTGTTTCTCGACCAGGGCCACGTTGGCCCCCAGCGCGGCGGCGCCCGCCGCGGCCACCAGTCCGCCGGAGCCGCCGCCGATGACGCAGAGATCGAATTCCGTTTTGCGCATCAGCGGGGTTCTCCAGAGCCGGTCCGGCAGGGCGTCAGGGTGGGCGGGACGGATGGCCGACGTGTTGCACCGTAACGGTTTTTGGTCCGCCGGGCAAATGCTTGGCGGGCGGAGAGGACTGGATCAACGTGGATCATGGTTGCTTGATCAGTCGTGTCAGTCCGCGCTTCCTTACAAGGCGAGGGCAAGATGGGCGGCTTCGGGTATACTGCTTCAAAACGCGTACCCAGCCACGGCCGCTCGGCGGCACAGGCGAATAAGCGATATCACAATAAAATAGCTGGGCGGGAGATAACATGAAACTCGATCTCTTTTTGCAAGTGATGGTCGATGAGGGAGCGTCCGACCTGTTCATCACCGCCGGGGTCGTGCCCAGCATCAAGGTGCACGGCACGGTGGAGCGCGTCGGCGACGAGGCGCTCAGCCCGGAACAAGC
>CAKKSB010000095.1 GCA_919903055.1 Gammaproteobacteria bacterium
GCGGTGACTTTGGCGATGGGGTTTCCAAAGGGGAGCGGCGCAGCGTTCCCCTTTGGCCGCCGGCGAAGATCCATGCCTCGCCGGCGCCTAACTTGACTAACTTTACCTTCATGCCGGCCAGATACAGCTCCGCAGCTGTCCACATTTCCATCAATATAGAGAGTAGATGTGGTTTGGTCGCTTTGAAATAGCCCTCCGCGAACTTACCTAAGCGTCCCACTTTCCGTATTGCCTTAACATTCAGCCTCTCCACCACGTTGGCGCGTCGCTATGTGTGATACCGAACGGACAAGGCCGCCGTTTGTGGGCATGCTTTGTTTGCCGGCATCGACCGCCGCGTGCCCAAAAGGCACGCAACACCGCGATTTATTCCACGACATGCCCAAGCTGCTTCATTGACTCAGCAGCATCAGTCGATTCCTTCAAGCATTAATCACCGAGGTTATCATGAAAACCAATTCTTCCATCCCGTCGTCTGCTGTCATTATCGATATACGTTCCGCAAAACAAGCCGTGCAAACCAAACAGTGGAAACTCAGCACTCGACCCGCCTTCGCCAAAGCTCCGTTTCGCAACACGGTGATCGCCGTCGGTTTGGTTGCCGGCTTTGGCATAGGCGCGGCGAATGCCGCCTCTCCTGACGCCGCCATCCCGCAGCCGCATAGTAATAGTGTAGGCGCAGTGATCACCGACACCGCCATCACCGCCAAGGTGAAGACTAAGCTGATGAGTGAGGACAGCCTCAAGCAATCGGATATCGGCGTATCCACCACCAACGGCGTAGTCACGCTCACGGGTTCGGCGACCAGCGCGGAGGCGAAGACCAAGGCTGAAGACTTGGCAAAAAGTGTGGATGGTGTAAAGAGCGTCGACGCCGATGTGAAAACGCCCACCAGCAATAAAACTGTCGACAAGACCAAGCGTGCGGTGTCCGACAGCTGGATCACCACCAAGGTGAAATCCGAACTGCTCGCCAGCAGCGTGAGTAAGGGCTTCAAGGTCAGCGTGACGACTACCCATGGTGTGGTGGTGTTGAGCGGCGCCTTGGCCAACCAGGATGCCATCGATCACGTGAAGGACCTTGCTGAAAAAATCGACGGCGTGAAGAGCGTCGACATGTCGGCTGTCACCATCGCAGCCAAATAATCAGCTTGGATCGATGATCGCCGCAACAAAGAATTCGCAATGAACGAAGATATCGCCACAGGTAAATGGAAACAGGTCTCCGGCAAGATCGAGCAAAAGTGGAGCAAGCTCACCGACGCCGATCTCAAGGCGGCCGAAGGCAATAAAGATTATCTGCTTGGCAAACTGCAAGAACATTACGGCCTGGCCGAGGACAAGGCGGAACAGCATCTGAAGGATCTCGGTCACTTTTAAGCGGTTAATGCTGGGTCCATCGGGCCTCCGTCATTCTGCGCGGTTTTATGCGGTTGGTTATCAGATCACCGGCAAAGCACGCGTAAAGTGACGGGTGTTTTTAATATCGATAGGAGAAAAAAATGCTAGAAACCATTGCGGTAGTACTGGTAGTCCTGTGGGCTCTAGGTATGTTGTCGTCTTACACGATTAATGGCTTCATCCATATTCTGCTGGTGGTTGCGATCGTGGTGGTGCTGATCCGCGTGATCCGCGGCCGCCGCCCGCTTTAACATGCGCGCAACGGCGATTATCAGCAGTGGCCAAAATACTCAGCGGCGAAATGCTCTCCGTTCTTCGTCAGCTGCGCGATGCAGTGCACTAATGAAATACCATTATCGTTGACGTGACTAAACCTGCATCACGGTCATCTGTATTTAATATAGTTCGAAGTGCCCATCAATGGTGAACAAGTGTTTCTATGTGCGGTGACGTACAGATTAACCATGCGTGACGGCACAAGCTGCGCTTCCATGAATATCCATTTATACCGCTCAAACTCGTAGTGCCCGCAACTCAGACCACGCCGTGGTCGAGTTCAGCCGTTAATGGCAAACAAGGAAATATATGAAGAAATTTGAGAGTGGTTTTAAACAAGTGATGTGGTCTAGTGTTTTTCTGCTGAGCGCCGTGCTGGCGGGCTGCGAAGACGACGGCGGACCAAGTTCAATTCTGGGATCGGGTGGAGTGAGCACCGCGCCCACCGTGACTGCGGTGTCGCCGGCCAATAATGCGACCGATGTTGCGGTCAACACCAAAATAATCACCGCATCTTTTAGTAGGGCGATGAATGCCGCTACGCTCACCGCTACCAGTTTTACGCTGGCCTGCCCAACAGGCGCCGCTGTAACCGGCGTGGTGAGTTACCTCGCGGCGGGCAATGTCGCCACGCTGACATTGCCGACGGCACCCAATCTTCCGCCCGGCGTGATATGTACCGCCACGCTGAACACCGCAGTCAAGGATACGGCAGGCGTTCCGCTCACGAGTAACGTCGTGTGGAATTTCACTACCGGCGTAACAGCCGACGGCACCGTTCCCAGCATAACATCGATCTTACCTGCGCCTGGCGCCACCGGCACGGCGCGCAATGCGCGGGTCATCGCGCGCTTCAGTGAAGCGATGGATCCAGCCACTCTCACCACCGCCACGTTTACGCTGGCCTGCCCGGTCGGTACCGCCATCACAGGCACGGTCGCTTACGCGGTGAACGGTAATATCGCGATCTTTACGCCGGCAAGTGCCTTGCCCGCGTCCGTTGTCTGTACCGCTACGGTCACCACTGGCGCCAAAGACGCGGCGGGTAATGCGCTGACAAGCGACTTCGGCTGGACCTTTACCACCGGCACCACCACCGACACCACCGCACCGACGGTTACCGCCACCGGTGCTTATGGAACGAGCGGCTCGACCAGTGGCGCCGGCGGGTTGCCCATTAACCGCGCCAGCACCGCCGTCTTCAGCGAGGCGATGGATCCGTTAACGCTCACCACGGCCAGCTTTACGCTGACCGGGCCGGGCACGGCGCCGGTGGCAGGTACCGTAAGCTACGCCAATAATACGGCGACCTTCAGACCGACCAGCAACCTTGCGGCCAATACGCTTTATACCTCTACCATCACGGTCGCCGCCAAAGACGCCGCCGGGAATTCGCTGGCCAGTAACTATGTGTGGACCTGGGCTACCGCCGCCACGGCGGATGTCGCCGCGCCCACGGTTGCGTCCAGCAGTCCGGCCGATGTCGCGGTGGGCGTCTGTATCAACAAGACCATCAATGCCACTTTCAGTGAAGCGATGGATCCGCTGACCATCGACACCGGCACTTTTACGCTGGTGGTGACCGCGGGCGGCGCAGCGGTAACCGGCGTCGTGGCCTACGACACGCTGACGAATATCGCGACCTTCAATCCGACCGCCAATCTCACCGGTACGCCGGCGACCAATTACACCGCCACGATCAAAGGTGGCACCAGTGGCGTTAAAGACCTCGCAGGCAACGCGCTGGCGGGTGACAACGCCATCACTTTCACCACCAATGCCTCGACCTGTGCGACCGCGCCGGTGCTCGGCGCGGCCGCACCCTTCGGCGGTTTCGGCGGTAATGCCACCTTGACCAACGACGGCCTCAATACCGTGATCAACGGCGATGTCGGCGTCAACGCGTCGTCCACCACCATCACCGGTCTGCGCGATGCGGGCGGCAACGTCTACACCGTCACGCCCAATAATAATGGGCTGGTGAATGGACTGGTCTACACCTTGACCGCGCCACCGGGTTCCATCGCCGGCGCGACCGTGACGCAGACGCGTTCCGACGCACTTGATGCATTCAACGCTATCTCTCCCGCCAACCTGCCGGGGGGCCTCGATGTATCGAGTCTGGCGCAATGCCCGAGCTGCGGTGGCGCGGGACAAGGCCCCGGCCAATTAGCGGGACGTACCTTGCCGCCGGGTGTGTATCTGTCCACGACGGGCACCTACGGCATCGGTATCACCGTGCCGACCGCGGACAATCTCACGCTCGACGCCGGCGGCGACGCGAACGCCGTGTGGGTGTTCCAGACCGCGGCGGGTACGGGCACGCTCACCGTGGGCGTCACGGGTCCCGCGACGCCGGCCACCCCGATCCGGGTGCTGCTTGTCAACGGCGCCCAAGCCAAGAACGTCTTCTGGTATGTGCCGGGCGGCGCGACCATAGGCACGGGCGCGACGATGACCGGTACCCTGTTGGCCGATGCCTCCATTACCTTGTCCACCACCGGCGGCAGTCCGCCGACCGCGGTATTGACTACCCTCAATGGTCGCGCGATTGCGCTGACCGCGGGAGTGACCATGACCAACACCGTGGTCAACGTGCCCGCGCCTTAATGATTCAAGCATGAGGTAAAGGCCGGCGGAACGCTTTCGCCGGCCTTTATTGCTGAATCTGAATTCGCTCTTATTCACTGATGAACATTGGGTCCTGATGTCATTCAGTGACGGTAAATACTTCGGGAGAAAAACATGAAATTAGCTTCAAAGACCCTGAGCCTGGTGGCGCTTGCCGTCATCGCCAGTCCCCACGCAGCGGCGGATGACCTGCCTTGGTACGGCGGCGTTAATGTCGGCCAATCGCGAGCCGACATCGACAACGCGCGTATCACCCGCGGATTGTTGGACGGCGGTTTCGCTACTACCTCGATCAGCGACGACGACCGCGACATCGGCTACAAACTTTTCGGCGGCTACCGGTTCCACAAAAATTTTGCCATTGAAGCCGGCTATTTCGATCTGGGGAAATTCGATTTCACCGCGACCACGGTGCCGCCAGGCACCTTGAACGGCGAGATCAAACTCAAAGGCCTGAACGTAGACGCGGTCGGCATCCTGCCCATCAACGATAAATTTTCCGCCTTCGGCCGGGCCGGATTGATTTACGCGCAAGCCAAGGATTCCTTCAGCGGCACGGGCGCGGTGAATGTGCTTGATTCCAGCCCCAGCGAGAGCGAAGCGAACTACAAGTTCGGATTGGGGTTGCAGTACGACGTCACCGACGCGCTCGGTTTCCGGCTCGAAGCGGAGCGTTACCGCATTAACGATGCCGTCGGCAACGACGGCGACGTCGATCTGCTCTCGGCCGGCCTGATTTATCGCTTCGGCGGCAAAGCCTCGACCGCCGCCGCGCGCGCCACATCCGAACCGATGGTGGCTGCCGCTGCTTCTTCGCCGGCTACTGCTGCATCGCCAGCGTCGCGAGCATTGAAAAAGGTGAGCTTCTCCACCGATTCGCTGTTCGATTACGACAAGACCACCGTCACGCCGACGGGCAGGCAATCACTGGACAAATTCACCGCGGACCTGAAAGGCGTGAAATTTGAGTCCATCAACGTAACCGGCCACACCGACCGTATCGGTGAGCCCGCGTACAACATGGAGCTATCGACGCGCCGCGCTGAAGAGGTCAAGAAATACCTGGTGGATTCCGCCGGTATTCCGGCCGACAAAATCGTAGCGAAAGGCGCGAGCGGATCTGAGCCTGTGACCAAGCCCGGCGAATGCAAAGGCGAGGAAGCAACTCCGCAACTAATCGCCTGCTTGCAGCCTGATCGCCGTGTGGAAGTCGAAGTTGCCGGCACAAAGTAATGAGATTGAGTAACCGGGCTCCGCGATATGTCGCGGCCCCGGCCTTTATTTAGGCGACCCCTCGGCTTTGCCGCTAGTAATTCAATTCATTTTGCTCCAGACGTCCTGCGTCCCCCCAACTTACGCATTGCATCAGGGTTCCATAAGAACGGATGCCACTTCGTGTCTACCTAATAACGATCACTTCTAGCCCACCGCCCCGCTCAGGGGCTACCATAGCCCATGGCCAGAATCGTCTTCACCGATAATCTGCAACGGCATGTCGCTTGCCCGCCCGTCAACGTCGACGGCAGTACGCTGCGCGAGGTGTTGGACGCCGCGTTGCGCGAGCATGCCGGCGCGCGCGGTTATGTACTCGATGAGCAAGGCGCCATCCGCAAACATGTCGCGGTGTTCATCGACGGGGTATTGGCCAGAGACCGTCAAACCCTGACGGATGCGGTGCCGCCCACGGCGGTGGTCTATGTCATGCAAGCTTTGTCGGGAGGATGATGCAAATGTCGAATCGCTTATTGGCGGGAACGCGAAAAGGCCTGTTTGTTTTTGATGTGGATGGCGAGCGCGCGAGCTTGAGCGCCACCCATTTTCTCGGCGAGCCCGCGACGGCGGTGCTGCCGGTGAGCGACAGCCAATGGTACGTGGTGCTGGGTCACGGCCACTTCGGCGCCAAATTGCATTACACCGACGACGCCGGCGCGAGCTTCCGCGAAATGGCGTCGCCGACTTACCCGCCCAAGCCGGAAGGCGTCGAAGACCTCGACCCGATGCGCAAACAACCCATCCCCTGGGCCGTGCAACAAATTTGGATACTCGAAGCGGGCGGCGCGGCGGGCGAGCTGTGGTGCGGCACCATACCCGGCGGATTATTTCGTTCCGCCGATGGCGGCGCCTCGTGGCAGTTGATGGACGCCTTATGGAATCAACCGGCCCGCGGCAAATGGTTCGGCGGCGGCTACGATTATCCGGGCATCCATTCCGTATGCGTCGACCCGCGCGACGCGGCGACGGTGACGGTCGCGATTTCCTGCGGCGGCGTGTGGCGTAGCACCGATCGCGGCATGACTTGGAATTCGCACGGCCGCGGCATGCGCGCCGCTTACATGCCGCCTGAGCTGGCCGGCGATCCCGAGATTCAAGATCCGCATCGCATGGTGCAGTGTCCGAACTCGCCCGAGCATTTTTGGGTGCAGCATCACAACGGTATTTTTCGTTCGACCAACGACGCGGCCGATTGGCACGGGATCGAAGCCACACCGTCGAGCTTCGGTTTCGCGGTGGCGGTCCATCCCCATAATCCCGACCTCGCCTGGTTCGTGCCGGCTCAGCAAGACGTCTGCCGCGTGCCGGTGGCGGGCCGCTTCGGCGTGATGCGCACCCGCGACGGCGGCAATTCGTTCGACTTGCTGGCCGACGGCCTGCCCGACGCGCCCGCGTACCATTTAGTCTACCGTCACGGCCTGGACGTCGACGCCGCCGGCGCCACGTTGGCCATGGGCTCCACCACCGGCAGTTTGTGGATCGGCCGCGACGGCGGCGAACGCTGGCAGCGGGTCAGCGCCGAGTTGCCCCCTATCAATACCGTGCGTTTCTGCCGCTAACGCGAGAGCGGGCGCCGAACGATTTCAGGTGGCCGCGGGCTTAGGTAAAACCGCCGGGTAAGCGCCGGCTGGAGTTATCTATAATTTCATCGTAGCTGTTGCTGCCGGGCACGCCGCCCTGACCATAAGCGTAGTAATGAAGTTTTACTCTTTCCGTAATTTGCCATGATCGTATATCACTTATGCCGCGCCGAAGATGTCGGCAAATACCTGCTCGAAGGATTCGCGCGCAGCGACGGCCGCCATTACCTCTTCGAACGCTGGGAAGACATGCGTTTGCTGATGGCGGCCTGCGCCGCGGCCGAGCCGGACGCCGAACCCGCGCACGCGGTACTGGTGCTCGACCTCGACGCGGACATGCTAATCAGCGGTCCGATCGCGCAGCGCCGTTTGCCGCCGGGTTTGGCGGCGGACGACGTGAAGCGTTTGCAGGCCCGCTCGCGTTACCCGGAAGTCGATGTGAGCGCGGCGCGCATCATCGACGTCAAGAATGCCTTGGGCGATTCAGTGCGCGCGCGTTATCAACAGCGCGATCCGCGCCGCGCTTCCTTGTGGCGCTTCCTCGCTTACGTGCGGCCTTATTGGAAATACGTGGCGGCCGCCACCGCGGCGGGCATCGTGAAGTTTCTCGTACCGCTGGCCTTTCCCTGGATGCTCAAAGTTCTGCTCGACGACGTGGTGCTCAAATCCGGCCTCACCGCCGCGGCGCGCGAACGTATGATACTTTCACTGGTGCTGGGCGTGCTGGCGCTCAATCTGTTCTGGATGATCGCGACGTATTATCGCAGCGTGTACGCGGCGATCGCCGGCCATCGGATGATCCGCGACTTGCGCGTCGCCCTGCTCGACCACGTCCAGCGTCTGTCGTACGCTTTTTTCCTACGCAACCAGACCGGCGCCATCGTCACCCGGGTGGTCAGCGATATCAGCCTTGCCCAGAATTTCGTCGGTTCGGCGCTGACCAATGTCTGGATGGACAGCCTGGTGCTGATCGTGTTGCTGGCCGTGCTGTTTTCCATTCACCCGATGATGGCTCTGGTATCGCTGCTGCTGATGCCGATTTACGTGATTTCGCTGCGGCTGATCGGGCCGAAGATCCGTCTCTCCACCCGCGAAGCGCAACAGCGCCTCGAAGTATTGTCGGGCGGATTGCACGAGAAAGTCGCGGGCGTGTCGGTGGTGAAAGGTTTCGCGCGCGAATCGCAAGAGGCGCAACTGTTCGCGGTCCACGCCAATAAACTGCTCAACAAAGTCCTGTATTCAGTACGCTACACCGCCGTCAACGAAATGATGGTAGGTTTGGTGGTGCACTCGGCGCCGGTGCTGGTGGTGTGGTACGGCGTGCATGAAATCCTCGCCGGCCGGCTCACCGTCGGTGAACTCACCCAGTTTCTGTTGTACCTCGGCATGTTTTACTTTCCGTTGCAGCGGCTGTCGGATTTAAGCGTGGTGTTGTCGAACGCGCTGGCCGCCATCGACCGGGTCTTTGAATATTTCGACACTCAGCCGCACGTGATCGAGAAACCGGACGCAGGCCGTCTCGCCGATTGCCACGGCGCCATCGTTTTCGAACGGCTGAGTTTCGGTTATGAGCTGGAGACGCCGGTGTTGCGTGACATCGATCTGGCGATCGCGCCGGGCGAGACCATCGCCTTAGTCGGCCCGAGCGGCGCCGGCAAAACCACCTTCGCCAATCTCGTGCCGCGTTTCTACGATCCCACCGCCGGCCGGCTGCTGATCGACGGCCATGATTTACGCGACCTCGAACTCGCTTCGCTGCGCCGCCACATCGGCATCGTCAGCCAGGAAACCATTTTGTTCTCCGGCACCGTGCAGGAAAATCTGCTGGTCGCCAAACCGGATGCGGGCCTCGACGAAATACACGCCGCGCTGGAAGCGGCCAACGCCAGGGAATTCGTCGATGAATTGCCGGAAGGTTTATGGACCGAGATCGGCGAACGCGGCGCGGTGTTGTCCGGCGGCCAGAAACAACGCCTGGCCTTGGCGCGCGCTTTTTTGAAAGACCCGAAAATCCTCTTGCTGGACGAGGCCACGTCCGCGCTGGATTCACGCGCCGAACGCCGCATCCAGCAGGCGCTCACTCGTCTGCTCAAGGGCCGTACCTCGATCGTCATCGCGCACCGTTTGTCGACGATACTCAACGCCGACCGCATCGTGGTGTTGGAGGCGGGGCGCGTCGTCGATGTCGGCCGCCACGCCGAACTGTTGGCCCGCGGCGGTTTGTACGCGCAGCTTTATCACGAACAGTTTCATTCCGCCTATCACTCGCCGGGTCATACCACGGCATTCCAATGATTGAAGGTTGCGCGGCGGCTGATGCCGGGAACGTCGGGCGCGCCGCGTAGTGATGGCCATTCTCTCCGCACTCCCACCCCGCCTGTCTCCCGCCCGCGGGAGAGGGAGTCGAGGATACTGGTTCAGCATACAGGGAATGTTTGCGGTAAAACCCTGAACATTGATTTTGAGAAGAGTCGGCCGGCCTGGCGCCCATGACCATTGAATTATTTCCCGAGACATATGGATGTCGGTGACGAACCGTTAATCGGTTTAAAAACCCGGTTACAATTTTGAGCTAGTTTGGAGTCATGAATCATGCAGAACCTTCGTTTCGATAATAGCTTCGTTCGCCAATTGCCCGCCGATCCGGAAAGCGGACGGCATCCGCGGCAGGTGCAAGGCGCTTTGTATTCGCGCGTTGATCCCACCCCGGTGAGCGCGCCGCGTCTGGTGGCGCATTCGCGCGAAGTGGCGGCGTTGCTCGGTATCGCTGAAGCCAGCGTGGCGTCGCCGGCTTTCGCGCAAGTATTCGGCGGCAACGTTTTGCTCGACGGTATGCAGTCTTACGCCGCCAATTACGGCGGTCATCAATTTGGTCATTGGGCAGGCCAGCTCGGCGACGGCCGCGCGATCACCTTGGGCGAAACGATTAACGCGGCGGGCCAGCGTTGGGAGCTACAGCTTAAAGGTGCGGGGCCGACGCCGTATTCACGGCGCGCCGACGGCCGCGCGGTATTGCGCTCATCGGTGCGCGAATTCCTGTGCAGCGAGGCGATGTTCCATCTCGGCGTACCCACCACCCGCGCCTTGAGTCTGGTGACGACCGGCGATCGGGTGATGCGCGACATGTTTTACGACGGTAATCCCCAGGCGGAGCCGGGCGCGATCGTCTGCCGGGTCGCGCCGTCGTTCATCCGCTTCGGCAATTTCGAACTACCGGCAGTGCGCGGTGACGTGGCGCTGTTGAAGCGGTTGGTCGACTTCACCATCCAGCGCGATTTTTCCGAATTGCTAACTGGCGATTACAACGACGCGGATGAAGCGCTGCGCGCCGAATGGTTCGCGCAGGTATGTGAACGCACCGCGCGGATGGTCGCGCATTGGATGCGGGTGGGTTTCGTTCATGGCGTGATGAATACCGACAATATGTCGATACTCGGTCTTACCATCGATTATGGACCGTACGGTTGGATCGATAACTTCGATTTCGATTGGACGCCCAACACCACCGACGCGCAAGGACGCCGCTACCGTTTCGGGCAACAGCCGGAAATCGCTTATTGGAATCTGACCCGTTTCGCGAATGCCTTGGTACCGCTCTTCACTTCACTGGAGCCGCTGCATGCCGGACTGCAACGCTACGCGGACGTTTACGATGCAAGCGAGCGCAACAACTTCGCGGCGAAGTTGGGTTTGGCCGAATGTTCAGATGAAGATGCCGAGTCCATGCGATCGTTATATACGTTGCTGCAGGCGGCTGAAGCCGATATGACTTTGTTCTTTCGTGCGCTGAGCGGCCTGGATATGCATGCGCCGACCCTGGCGCCATTCAATCACGTTTTTTATGACGAAGCGAAACGAGAACAGAACGAGCCGGGATTGCACGCATGGGTAGTGCGTTATGCGGCAAGAGTGCGGCGCGACGGCTTGCCACCCGCCGAGCGGCGTGCGCACATGCGGGCCGTCAATCCGCGTTATGTGCTACGCAATTATCTTGCGCAGCAGGCCATCGATCGCGCCGAACAGGGCGATGACGCTGGCATACACGAATTGCTCGACGTTTTGCGCCGGCCCTTTGACGATCAGCCAGGCCGGCAACAGTTTGCGCAACGCCGGCCGGAATGGGCGCGTAATCGGGCGGGATGTTCGATGTTGTCGTGTAGCTCGTGAGCCGGGCATATTGATATGCATATCATGCGAGCAAAGATTTTTACTACAGTGAAAGTTGCTTTAATTTGTTGGGCAAGCTTGCACGCGGTGATTACAGCTGAGCTATGGCGTCCTTGGTAGGGCACGCGCGGAACCGCGCAGCGGATGAGTTATGCCTATTTCCGCCAGCACCCGGCATTCCGCGGTTGTAACATGCCGTTTAACGTGCGCGGACGTGGCGTTTTTCGATAACCGCCTGGTCGAGGTTTTGTCGGTCGTTATCGATCATTCCCATTTCGTCATCGAACATTAAACCCATGCCGCTGCTGGTGACCCGAACCACCATGGCGTTGGCGCGCCGCGGTGGCTGATTGAAATCCCGCTTCAGCGGGAACACCACTTCGATCAAAGCATGCAGCGGCAGGCATAGTCGTCCGGCGTGGACGAACATGCCGTGGCGGCTGAGGTTGAGGGCGTTGGCCCGGAGCAGGCCAAGACTGTGGTAATAAATGGCGACCGGAGTATGCCATGCGGCGCGTTCACTCAAGCGGTGTTCCATACGAACCTCCATTTTCCATTTGGCCGGCATGCGATTGGTATTGGGTTTTTGGTAGGCCGATTTAAGAACCGAAAAACACCGGCAAGGTTGCGCGCGTAAGCGTAATCGTCTTCAATTCGCGGGTTGCAGCGTTGCCAGCATGCAATAATGGGTTGCTCGCCGATTTGAACCGCATTCTCGCCGCTACGATGCGGGATGAACGCAGCAAATAGTCAATTAATAAAAGCTCATATCATGACGAAGATAAAGCACGGTATGTTCGGGTGACGAGCAGGGTATCTACCGGGATTCCCGGCAGGCTACGGTCACTCTCACTAATTCCGCTACCGATTTGACATGAAGTTTTTGCATGATTTTAGCGCGATGGGCTTCGACGGTTTTGGTGCTCAAGCCCAGGTCGGCGGCGATGCGTTTGCTGGATTCACCGGCGATGACGCGATCTAAAACTTCATGTTCACGTTTGGTGAGGTGGGCCAGGCCTTCCTTGGCTTCGCCGAGCGCCGCCTGTTTATTCCGGTTTTCAGTGTCTTGTTGTAGAGCATGCTGGATGCGATCCAGCAGCGCCTGATCGTTAAAAGGTTTTTCGATGAAATCCACCGCGCCGTTTTTCAAGGCGCGCACCGCCATCGGCACGTCGCCGTGGCCGGTGATGATGATGATCGGGATTTGTACATGGTTGGCGCTGAGATGTTCCTGCAACTCCAGACCGCTGATTTCCGGCATGCGCACGTCGAGGACGATGCAGCCGGGACGCTGGTTGCTGAAGCTGGTAAGGAAATCTCGAGCGGAACCGTAGGTTTCCACCGGTAGACCGACCGATTCGATCAGCCAGCGCAACGATTCCCGCACCGCTTTGTCGTCGTCGATTACATAGGTGATGGGTTGGCTGCTGCTGGTCATCATGCATTGTCCCTCGCCAGGGGTAAGGTGAATGTAAACACCATGCCACGGGATTCGTTGTATTCCGCCCAGAGTCGGCCTTCGTGACTCTCTATTATGCTACGGCTGATCGATAAACCCATCCCCATGCCGGTGCTTTTAGTGGTGTAAAAGGCATTGAAGATGTCGTCGAGATGTTCGCGCGGCACGCCGGGGCCGGTGTCGCGCAAGGTCACGCGCACGGTGTTGTTGTCGATTCTGGTATCGACGTCCAAAACGCGATCGCTTTTGCGCAGCGGCGCCATGGCCTCGAAGGCATTGTGCGCGATATTGATGATGACTTGCTGAATTTGCGTGGAATTGACCGTGGCCGGCAAGGGCTGTTCGTGCAGATGCAGGTGTACGGGGATGTCGGCGCTGCGCGCTTCCGGCAATACCAAATGCACCGCGTGCCGGATCAACTCGTTGATGTCGGTGGTGACCAGCACGGGTTTTTCCTTGCTGACGAATTGCCGGACATTGCGCACCACCGCAGCGGCTCTTTCGGTTTGTCCTATCACTTCTTCCAGCGCGTGCAGTAATTGTTGCGAGTCGAGCTGACCGGAACGCAGCCGCAAAATGCAGCCTTGCACGTAATTGCGCACCGCCGATAAAGGTTGATTGATGTCATGGGCCAGCGCCGTGGCCATTTCACCCATGGTGGTGAGACGCAGGCAGTGGGCCAATTCGTTTTCATGGCTGCGGAGCAATTCCTGCGCCTTGATTTTGTCGGTGATGTCCACCCAATAGCCGACCACTTCGATGGGTGTGTTGTTTTCGTCGCGCACCAGGCGCACGTCGTCATGCAGCCAACGGTAGTTGCCGTCCTTGGCGCGAAACCGGTATTCGCGATGATGGGCGCCTTCCCGCAACAGGGTATCCATGCTTTTTTGCACCAGCATTTTATCGTCCGGATGCACGTGCTCGATCCAGAAGCGCCGGTCATTCAAAAACTCGCTCGGCTCATACCCCAGTTGAGCGCGGACATTGTCGCTGATGAAGGTGGTCGGGCAGTTACGGTCGGGCGCGCAGCTGTAAATCATGGCGGGAGTCGCGGTAAGCAAATGCTGGAGCCGGCCGTTGAGTGTGAGCAGACGTTGTTTGATGAGCCGGTGTTCTTGAATCTCTTCTTCGAGAAAGCGCGACGATTGATGTAAACGGCGATTCAAATGATGGGCGTAGACCAGCAAGGAACAACCAATGATGAAACCGATGCCGATCGCCACCAGCCAGGGCCAGTATTGTTTGGCCAGCGCCGTAACG
>CAKKSB010000096.1 GCA_919903055.1 Gammaproteobacteria bacterium
CATCTTCGTCATGCAGGGTTTTGCGGGTTTGAGCCTGTTCAGCGTGTTGCTGCTGATGGCTTTGGGTCTGGCGATCATCTTCGGCCAGATGGGCGTAATCAATATGGCCCACGGCGAGTTCATGACCATCGGCGCTTACACCACGGTGATGTTGTCGACCTTGACCGAGCAATACGCGCCAGGTTTTCTTTCCTATTACTTCTTCTTCGCCATCGCCTTGAGTTTTCTCATCGCCTTCGGCATCGGTTATCTGGTGGAGCTGGGCATGATCCGCCATCTCTACAAGCGACCCTTGGATACCTTGCTCGCCACTTGGGGCTTGAGCCTGATCATGCAGCAAATCTTCCGCTCTTCGTTCGGCGCCCGCGAAGTGAGCGCGACTTTGCCCGACTGGTTGATGGGCTCGTGGCAGCCGATGGAAGGCATGGATATTCCGCTCAACGGGTTGTTCGTGATGGGGCTCACCATAAGCGTGACCTTGGGCGTGGTGTTGTTTATGTTCCGCTCGCGCTGGGGCTTGCGGGTGCGGGCCACCACCCAGAACCGCATCATGAGCGGCGCGGTCGGCATCAATACCACCAAGGTCGATCGCGTGACCTTCGCGCTGGGTTGCGGTCTCGCCGGCATCGCCGGTGCGGCCTTCACCACCATCGCGTCCACCGGGCCGACCACCGGCTCGCTGTATATCGTCGACACGTTTTTAGTGGTGGTGTTCGGCGGCGCGCAGAGTTTGTTCGGCACCATCGCCTCGGCCTTCAGCATCGCCCAGGCGCAATCGATCATGGAGTTCTTCATGGCCAGTTCGATGGCCAAGGTTCTCACCTTGATGACCATCATCGGGATACTCATGCTGCGGCCCGAGGGATTGTTTTCCATCAAGGTACGCAAGTAGCCAACGCGGAGGTAAGCAACGATTATGAGCGCGATATACCGAAATCTGCTCGGCGGCCGCTCGGGACTGATCGGTCTGGCCATCCTGGCCGGTCTGATCCTGCTGGTACTGCCCGCCCTGCTCGACATCTTCCGGCTCAATCTGGTCGGTAAATATTTGACTTATGCCTTCGGCGCGGTGGGGCTGGTGTTGTGCTGGGGTTACGGCGGCATCTTAAGCCTGGGACAAGGCGTGTTCTTCGGTCTCGGCGGTTATTGCATGGCGATGTTCCTCAAGCTCGAGGCCTCGGACCCGCAGAGCACGGCGATTCAAACCACGCCGGGCATCCCGGATTTCATGGACTGGAATCAAATCACCGCCCTGCCGTGGTTCTGGGAACCCTTCAACAATCTGGGCTTCACCTTGCTGGCGGTGCTGGTGATCCCGACGGTGTTCGCTTATCTGATTGGACTCGCGATGTTCAAGCGGCGCGTGGGCGGCGTGTATTTCGCCATCATCACCCAGGTGATCGCGGCGATCGTCACTATCCTCATCGTCGGGCAGCAGGGGTATACCGGCGGCATCAATGGCATCACCGACTTGAAGACCTTGGGCGGCTGGGACATCCGCACTGATTCCGCCAAATACATTTTGTATTACGTGAACGCGCTGCTGTTGTTTGGCTGCATATTGATCGGCCGCTACATCACCACCAGTAAATTCGGCCGCTTGCTGCTGGCGATGCGCGACAAAGAAGACCGGGTGCGTTTCTCCGGCTACGACGTCGCCGACTTCAAGATCTTCGTGTTCTGCGTCGGCGCGCTATTCTCCGCCATCGGCGGCGCGATGTTCACCTTGCAGGTGGGATTCATGTCGCCGTCGTTCGTCGGCATCGTGCCTTCCATCGAGATGGTGATTTACACCGCGGTGGGCGGACGCTTGTCCTTGCTCGGCGCGGTCTACGGCACCTTGCTGGTGAATGCCGGCAAGACCGCCTTCTCGGAAAGCTTCCCCGAGTTGTGGCTGTTCCTGATGGGCGGCCTGTTCATCGCGGTGGTGATGTTCTTCCCCAACGGCCTGGCCGGCATCTATGAGAAATACATTCAACCCCACCTGTCGCTGCGTTATTTCCGCAAGCGGACGCCGAATGCGTCACCGCCGGCGGCGCCACCGCCCGCTGCGGCCAAGCGTAGCGCGTCGTCCAGCGGCGGTTTGACGCCATCGGCGTTGCCCGGCGCCACGGGACGGGTCATGAAAAACCAGGAAAGCTGAGGAGACCGCGATGACCAATAACGACTTCATGCTGTCGGTGGAAGATCTCACCGTGTCTTTCGACGGCTTCAAGGCGGTGGACGCCCTCAATCTCTACGTCGATCGCAACGAGCTGCGGGTGGTGATCGGTCCCAACGGCGCCGGCAAGACCACCTTGCTGGACTTGATCTGCGGCAAGACCAAGGCCACCGCCGGCTCGATCCGCTTCAAAGGCAAGGAGCTGACCAAATTGGCGGAGCACGACATCGTGCGGTCCGGGGTGGGACGCAAATTCCAGAATCCGTCCATCTACGAAAATCTTTCGGTGTTCGAGAATCTGGAAATCTCCTTCCCGCGCGGGCGCGGCGTGTTCGGTTCGCTGGCCTTCCGTCGCACGCCGGATGTGGTGGAACGGGTGCAAGCGGTGGCCGAGGAAATTTTTCTCGCCGATCACCTCGACATGGAGGCCGGTCTGCTCAGTCATGGCCAAAAACAATGGCTGGAGATCGGCATGCTGCTGATCCAGTCGCCGGAGCTGCTGATGTTGGACGAGCCGGTGGCGGGCATGAGCGTCAAGGAACGCGAGCTGACGGCCGAGCTGCTCAAGCGCATCTGTTTGAATCGTTCGGTGATCGTCATCGAGCACGACATGGACTTCGTGCAGCGCATCGCCCACAAGGTGACGGTGCTGCATCAGGGCAAGATGCTGGCGGAGGGCAGCATGGAAAAAGTCCAGGCCGACCCGCGGGTCATCGAAGTGTATTTGGGTCATTGAGCGCGAGGAGCAGGCAACATGTTCGCAGTCGACGGGTTGACGGTGAGTTACGGGCAGAGCGAGGTCATCCACGGCGTGAGTTTCAAGGCCGCCAAAAACGAAACCATCGCCATCATGGGCCGTAATGGCATGGGCAAGACCACTCTCTTCAAATCCATGATGGGCATTCTGCCTTCCAAGCAGGGCAAGGTGGAAGTGGACGGCGTCGACGTCGCCGGCATGGAGAGCCATCGCCGGGTGCGCAGCGGCATGGCCTATGTGCCGCAGGGCCGCTGGATATTTCCTACCCTCACCGTGCAGGAAAACATCGAGACCGGTTTGGAGAAATCCAAGACCAAACAAATCCCCGAGGACATCTACGCGCTGTTTCCGGTGCTATTCGACATGCGCAAGCGCAAGGGCGGCAATCTGTCCGGCGGCCAGCAACAGCAATTGGCGATTGCGCGCGCTTTGGTCACCGATCCCAAGGTGTTGCTGCTCGACGAGCCTACCGAGGGCATCCAGCCGTCGATCATCAAAGACATCGCCAAGGTGCTCAACGAGATCCGCAAGCTGCGCGAGATCACCATCATCGTCTCGGAGCAGGTATTGAGTTTCACCTTGGAGATCGCCGACCGGCTGATCGTCATCGACAAGGGGAAGTTCATCCACGAGGATCTGCGCGCCAACGTGGACACCGCCAAGATCAGCCAGTATCTCTCGGTGTAACGAGACGCGTAACGAGCGCATTTAACAACGGCCAACTTTCAATAGATCTGAGTAAAGGAGAACCACGATGCGGCAAGGCGATATTTCTTCCAGTAAAGATTGCGTGGGCGTAGCGGTGGTGAATTACAAAATGCCGCGGTTGCATACCCGTGCCGAAGTGTTGGACAACGCGCGCAAGATCGCCGAGATGGTGGTCGGCATGAAACAAGGCCTGCCGGGCATGGACCTGGTGATTTTTCCCGAATACAGCACCCACGGCATCATGTACGACTCGGGCGAGATGTATGAAAACGCCGCGACGGTACCGGGCGAGGAGACCGAAATATTTTCCGCCGCCTGCCGCAAAGCCAATACCTGGGGCGTGTTCTCGCTCACCGGCGAACGCCACGAGGCCCACCCGCGCAAAGCGCCGTACAACACGCTGATACTGATCAATAGCGACGGCGAGATCGTGCAGAAGTATCGCAAGATCATGCCGTGGTGTCCCATCGAAGGCTGGTATCCCGGCGGCAAGACTTTCGTCAGCGAAGGCCCCAAGGGTCTCAAGATCAGCCTCATCATTTGCGACGACGGCAATTATCCGGAAATCTGGCGCGACTGCACCATGAAGGGCGCCGAGCTGGTGGTGCGCTGTCAAGGTTATATGTATCCGGCCAAGGAACAGCAAATCATGGTGGCCAAGGCCATGGCCTGGATGAACAACACCTATGTGGCGGTGGCCAACGCCACCGGTTTCGACGGCGTGTATTCCTATTTCGGCCATTCCGCCATCATCGGTTTCGACGGCCGGACCTTGGCCGAATGCGCCGAAGAAGAATACGGTATCCAATACGCCGAGCTTTCGGTATCGCAAATTCGCGACGCGCGCCGCAACTGGCAATCGCAGAATCACTTGTTCAAGCTGCTGCATCGCGGCTACACCGGCATGATCAATTCCGGCGACGATCCGCAAGGACTCGCTGAATGTCCTTACGATTTTTATCGCACCTGGGTGCTCGATCCGGCGCAGGCGCGCCGTCAGGCGGAAGCGATTACCCGCGAGATGCCGGGCACATCCGAGTGCGTGGTTCCCGGCATACCGACCGCCCCGCCTGAGCGTAAGCACGTCGCATAACGTTTTGCGGAGCGGGCGTCTGCCCATTCCCTGATGGTCCGCACCAATCGGAAGCGTTGTCCGGTGCACGAGCACCGCGATAGCGCAGCCGTACGCGCCAAGCTGGCGCATTTTCCTATTAAGAGTTTGATATCTCATCGAATCCGCTACGTGGCATGGCTTCTGCTATTCGTTGCTGGACGGCAACGCTGTTGCAATAAAAGCACGGGGTTTTCGCAGCAATTCAGTTTGGGCGGCTTGGCAAAGCCGGCACTCAACATACTTAAAGAGGAATGGGGATGATGAACAAGAAACTATCTACGCTACTTTCGCTCACACTCGCCAGCGTTACCGGCACGGCGGCGTTGTTAATCCCCGCCACGGCCAGCGCCGCGCTGACGGGCAACCTAGGTGTTTTTTCGAAATACGTCTTACG
>CAKKSB010000097.1 GCA_919903055.1 Gammaproteobacteria bacterium
CGGCACACCTTCGGGACTGCCGGGACGAAGACCCGCCCAAAGTCTCTCGACCGGGCAATCCGCCAGTCTCGCCACCAAACGCAGCGCCGCCGCATGCAAATTCCGATATGCCGCCGGGGTAGTGGATTTATCGAAACCGACATATTCCAGTGTGCTGCCAGCCAATATCCGCCCATCGCGGCGCGGCACCAGGTAATGGCCATCCGCCAGCACGATGTGCCGTACCAAGTCAGGCGGGGCTTTAAATAACAGCATTTGCCCACGCACCGGAGCGATATCCCAACCGCCGGCCACCGGCCCCAATAAGGCCGCGCTCCACGCGCCCGCCGCGACCACTACCGCGTCGGCCCGGATAACCCGCTCCGCGGTATGGACGCCGCGCACCGCATCGCCTTCGTCCAATAAGCCCGTCACGGGCAGGCCGGCGTGGAGGGTGACGCGTTTATTCAAAGCCAAACCGCGGACCAACGCTTGCAACAAACGGGGATTACGGACCTGCGCCAGTTCCGGCCACCACAGCGCCGGCCCGGGGGGCGTTGCCAGCGCAGGCTCCAGTTCGGCCAACGCTGCGCCGTCCACGCGCTCAAAGCGTCCGCCCCACTGCTTTGCCCATGCCCGCGCAACGTCGTACTCGCCATTGTCCAGCATCAACAAACCACTGGGGGTCCATTCAGGATCGATACCGGTCTCGTCGGCAAGAGCGGCCGCCAGTTCTGGAAAATAGGCTTGGCTCCAGCGGGCCAGCACGTTCACCGGGTCGGGGTAGCGCCAGGGATAAAGGGGCGATAAGATTCCTCCCCCGGCCCATGACGCCTCTCTACCTGGCTCGCCGCGCTCCACTACCGCCACCGTCGCGCCGGCTTCGGCCAACTCGCGGGCCATCAGCAGGCCGATGAGGCCGCCGCCTACGACTATAAAATCACTCATGTGGAAGATCCGCGGCGCTGCCGCAACTTGCAAAAACATCCGTCCGACACCGGCGGCATCTCAATAGGCACTGGATCAGGGCAAGGAAACCGCCCGGCGCAGCCCTCCGGCGAGGTGACATGGTCGCGCAAAAATGCTATTTATAGCAAGCCTGAAAGCCATGACAGCGGCACGGATACTCTCTCGACACTCAGGACGCGGAGACACCGCCGCCGCATTGCGCAACGCCTTAAGGTTAGCTGTAAAACAGGGTGAACCGTCACCGCGGATCGCCGCCAATAAGACTAATCGCGACACATGAACAAACACGCATTCAGTAGCGCACCGTCCCATCGATCCTGCCGAGGCTTTTCACTCTTCGAGGTCTTGATCACCGTCGTGGTCGTCAGTATCGGTTTGTTGGGTCTGGCCGGACTGCAATTCGCGGGACTGCGCGCCAGCAATCAGGCGCAGGATCACACCATTGCCACCCACTTGGCGCAAGATGTGGTTGAGCGGATACGGGCTAATCAAGCGGCGGGGGTGGGGGCCTATAATGGACCCATCACCGCCGCCGGCACAGCTAGCCAAGATTGCTCGGCAGTCTGTACTCCTGCACAGATGGTGCAATACGATCTTTATCAATTATCGCAAATGATCGCTACCGCAGGCACGCCCGTCTTGCCCAATGCGTCGATCGACATCGCCACCAATCCCAATAATACCGTGACCATTAGATGGGGTGATCAAGGTCCAAACCAGACCATGGTCATCAACTACTAATCATGCGTGCCCCCCGCCGCCTCATTCTTCCCCACCCCCGCCAGCACGGTTTCACCCTCGTTGAATTGCTGGTCACCGTAACTCTGGGGTTGTTGGTGATCGCGGGCATCGGTCAAATCTACACCGCCGCCAAACGCAGCTACGACATCCAAACCAGCCTGGCCCGCTTGCAAGACGCAGGGCGTTATGCGGTCGATACTATTACCCAGGATGTGCGTCGCGCGGGGTATTGGGGACTGACCAATATGCGCGCCTTCGGCCCGCCTGCCGGTGCAGCGCCAACGGCCGCCACCTGCAATAACACATGGGGTAGCATGGCCCAGCAAACCATCTTCGGCATAAATGACAGCACAGCGGGTTATGCCTGCATCACTGGCGTTGGGGTCCGCGGCGATGTGCTGACGGCACGCTACGCCGACCCCCAACCAACGGCTGTATTTGCCGCCAACGCCTTGTATATACGTACCACGCCCACGCAAGCCAGCATCACAGCAGGCCCTCCTGCTGGCGCTCCCGGCCCCATCTCCAGCGACCACGCCGTGACAGCTCATGCCTACTATGTACGAAATTCCACTACCGCGACTTGTAACGGCGCCGCCATCCCCGCCTTAATACGCGAAGAACTCGATGCAAACGGTCTGCCCCAGGCGGCCGAGCTGGTATTGGGCGTGGAACATCTGCAATTCCAATTCGGCATCGACTCCGATGGCGATCGTTCCGTGAACCAATATGTGAATGCCAATGCCTTGGCCTTAGCCAACTGGAATAACGTGGTATCGGTGCGTTTCTGGGTATTGGCGCGGGACGAATGCCCGGAGACGGGTTATACCAACACCGCCACCTATGCCATGGGCGACATTAATTACACGGTGAACGACCAATATCGCCGTCAGCTCTACACCTCCACTGTGGCGTTGCGCAATTAGGGCCTGGCGATGAAAAAATACTCGACCCACCTCACCCCGCCGCAAACGCCACACACTCAACGCGGTGTCGCCCTGGTGGTGAGCCTGATGATGCTGGTGGCCATCACCCTCATCGGCGTCGCGGTGATGAACAGCTCCCGCCTGGAATGGCTGATGGCTGCCAATAGCCAGTTTCAAACTAGCACCTATACACAAGCTGAAGCGGCTTTACGCGCGGGAGAACAGGCGATCATTCAGAATACCTGTGCCGCTGTGGGGGGAACCCCCCAAGGCCAACAAACATGGCCCGATAGTAACAATTGTCGACCTGCTACCTTTGGTTGGCCATTTGCGGATCAATTTTATAATACGGACCCAACCAACCCTCTGTCTAATTCCGCCTTACCCCCGGGTACTAACCTGCATGCTGCAAACACCTGGGCCAATGGCTCCTTCATCAGCGCCGCGGCCCCGGGGGGCGGCCGTTATGCTGTGGTGTATCGCGGCTGCACTTTCATCGGTTCGGCAGGTCCCTGCGAGAACCCCCCTTCAACTGCTAATACAATGTCCACCTTTACCTATGAGGTCTGGGCCTATGCCAGTCCCACCGATACGAAAGGAGCAGCGCGCATCGTCCAATCCACGTATGTAATGCTGGTGAATTGGTCTAATGCCATCTGGCCTCTCGGCAGCGATGCTCCACTACCCGTTGGCGCCTGCATCGGCCCGTTAAGCAACCCCTGCGGTACCCGAGATGATCATACTGAGTTCCGCCGAGTGGGCTACGTGGAGATCAACTGATGAAACACATCCCGGGAACCTCAGCCCCGCCGCGCCGCGCCGCCGGTGTCACCTTGATCGAGCTGGTCATCACCTTGGCAATTTTAGGCATTCTGGCCACGGTGTCCTATGCCAGCTACTCCAATTACATACTCAAAGCCAACCGCAGCGTAGCGAAAAGTGCGCTGCTGGACGCCGCCACCCGGCAGGAGCGGTTTTATGCCAGCAATCGTCGCTACACCACTTCGATGAGCGAGCTGGGTTACCCGACCAGTCCCACCTGTTTCGGTAAAGATGGTTCACCTCTAACATCTTGCTCAGTGGCCGGCAATATATATTCAGTGCGCACAGAAGACAGCTGCGACGGTGGCCCCTTGCCCTGCTTCAAAGTCACCGCCACCCCATTCAATATGCAAAATTCGGATACTTGCGGCACCTTCCGCATTTTCTCCACCAATGTGCGTGATGCAGCCACCAGCGGTTGCTGGTAAAAACAGAAGTCTTGTGCGCTGTGCGCACGAAGCCACAACTGGTCCGCACGCTACGATTTACGTCGTTGTGTATAACGCCGCAATGCGCACTTCAGCTATATCTTAAACAGGTTCTTAAAACCGAAAACCCCGTTTCAAGCGCTCAGTTCCTTCGGCAATGAAAACACGATGGTCTCGGTGCGCCCACTCATTTCTCGAGCGGGGGCGGCGCCCAGACTTTCCAGCTTGGCGATCACCTCTTGTACCAACACCTCGGGCGCCGAAGCCCCGGCGGTGACGCCGATGGATTGTTTGCCTTGCAGCCAAGCCGTTTGGATTTCGTCGGCACCATCGATGAGATAGGCCTCCACGCCGCGCTTGATCGCCAGCTCGCGCAGGCGATTGGAGTTGGAGCTGCTGGGCGAGCCCACCACCAGCAACACGTCGCATTGATCGGCCAGCACCTTCACCGCGTCCTGCCGGTTCTGCGTCGCGTAACAGATGTCGTCCTTGCGTGGACCGATGATGCGGGGAAACCGCGCGCGCAACACGTCGATCACCGCGGCGGTGTCGTCCACCGATAAAGTGGTCTGGGTGACGAAGGCGATGTTGTCGGGATCGCGGACTTCCAGCATGCGGGCGTCGTCCACGTCCTGCACCAGATACATCTGGCCGCCGCCGGAAGTTTTTTCCCACTGCCCCATGGTGCCTTCCACTTCAGGATGACCGGCGTGGCCGATGAGGATGCACTCCTGTCCGGCGCGGCGGTGGCGCTCCACTTCGAGATGCACTTTGGTCACCAGCGGACAGGTCGCGTCGAACACTTTCAAACCACGCCGTGCCGCCTCGTCGCGCACCGCTTTGGAAACACCGTGGGCGCTGAAGATCACGATATTGTCGTCGGGCACTTCGTGCAATTCATCGACGAACACCACGCCCTTGGCGCGCAGTCCCTCCACCACGAATTTGTTGTGCACCACCTCGTGCCGCACGTACACCGGCGCGCCGAACAACTCAAGCGCGCGCTCGACGATATTGATAGCGCGATCGACCCCGGCGCAAAAACCGCGGGGATTGGCAAGCTGGATCTGCATGGGTGGTTTACTCGACATAATGGACGGCTATTGTACTGGGTTTCCCTGCCGGGTAAAAACCCGGGGCGGAAAGTTCAAATAAACGACCCCCGGCTAAAGCGGGGGAGTTGAATGACGGACTGAAAGTCCGGAGACGGGTCGGTTGAGCGACGCGTCTTACTTCCGGCTCCCGCCGGCGGGAGCCCCCTCACCCTAACCCTCTCCCGCTTGCGGGAGAGGGGATTGATACGGTTACTCGCCGGATGGAAAGTACAGCGGGGTCATTCCGTAGCGTAAGCTGACCGACTAAACCGGTGGTTTTAACTTGGTGATGGATAATAAACACGCGCCGGCAACCGCTTCAGTCCGCATGTCCCTACTGAGTGCAAGTCACGAGAGCAGATTTCCCACTACCCAGGAATCTCTAGCAAAGGACACGCTCATGTTTCTCTTAAAGATCAATCCACTCTCTAACTCCCCCTCTCCCGCAAGCGGGAGAGGGCCGGGGTGAGGGAATACGCAAAAACGCCGAACCCTCAAACCTGCTCCGCTCAGCCAGGATTTTTCCTTGGCCTCCTTTGCGTCTTGGCGGCTAACAACACTTTTCGACACTAAGCCGCGGCCTTCTTACCGCCACGCAAACTGTCGATGACCATCATCACCGCCCCCACTGAAATCGCCGAATCGGCGATATTGAAGGCCGGCCAATGACAACGCATTCCTTCCGCCAGTGGCTCAAAACTGAACAAGGCCATACACTGGTCGGCGGTGTAATACACATCGAGAAAGTCGATGACATGGCCGAACAGGATACGGTCGATGACATTGCCCAGCGCGCCGCCCAGAATCAAAGCCAGGGCCACCCCGCTCCATTTTTCCTGCGGCTTGAGACGGCGCAGCCACACGAAAATCACCGCGCTCACCGTCAGCGCGAGCGCCGCGAAAAACCAGCGTTGCCAGCCGCCGGCTTGCGCAAGAAAGCTGAAAGCCGCGCCAGTGTTGTACGCCAGGGTGATATTGAAAAACGGCATCACCGCCACGCTCTCGCCGAATGAGAGCATGGCCTCGGCAAGTTGTTTGGTGATTTGATCGATCAGCAAAACCACCCCGGCTATCGTCAACCAGATGCGCATCAGGCGTACCGCCGCTGTTCGCCGACGCCGGCAATGTTTTCCACGCAACGTCCGCACAACTCCGGATGTTCCGCATGCCGGCCCACATCGGCGCGATGGTGCCAGCAGCGTACGCATTTGATTTGCGCCGACGGCGCCACCGTCACCCAGAATTCATCGCCAGAGGCCAAGCTGAAATGCGCCGCCTCCGCGGGCGGCGCATTGGTGTCGTGCACTCGCGCCTCGGACGTGATCAACACGAAACGCAGTTCGTCGGCGAGGCGGGCTAGTTGATCGAGCAATTCGCGGCCGCAATAGAGATCCACTTCGGCATCCAGGCCGGAGCCGATGCCTCCCGCGACCCGCAAGCGCTCCAGTTCTTTGCCGACGATCTCGCGCACCGCGAT
Source organism: Gammaproteobacteria bacterium (assembly GCA_919903055.1). GTDB lineage: Bacteria > Pseudomonadota > Gammaproteobacteria > DRLM01 > DRLM01 > CAKKSB01. The sequence continues at coordinate 6,437 of CAKKSB010000097.1, forward strand.
GATTCGTTCCCACTCGTTCAAGCTGGCGTCGGCCGCCGCGGCATCGGCATACATCGCCGGCATGTCATACCAGGTTTCCAGCAACACCGACGCGCCGCGCGCGCCGGGAAGATGACGCCACAATTCCTCGGCGGTGAAACTCAAGATCGGCGCCAGCCAGCGCACCATCGCCTCGCTGATGTGGTACAGCGCGGTCTGCGCCGAACGGCGTGCGACGCTGTTCGTCTGCGTGGTGTATTGACGGTCCTTGATGATGTCGAGATAAAAGCCGCCCATCTCCACCACGCAGAAATTGTGCACCCGCTGATAAATCTGATGGAACTCGTAACTGTCGTAGGCCGCGATCACCTGCTCCTGCAAACGCCGCGCGCGTTCCACCGCCCAGCGGTCCAACTCCAACATCGCCTCCGGCGCCACGCAATGAGCGGCGGGGTCGAAACCGTGAAGATTGGCGAGCAGAAAACGCGCGGTGTTGCGCAAGCGCCGATAGGCATCCGCGGTACGTTTCAAAATTTCGTCGGAGACGGTCATCTCGCCGCGATAATCGGTGGCCGCCACCCACAACCGCAGAATATCCGCGCCGAGATTGTTCACCACCTTCTGCGGCGCCACTACGTTGCCTACCGACTTGGACATCTTGCGGCCTTGCGCATCGACGGTGAAACCGTGGGTAAGCACGCCGCGATAAGGCGCCGCGCCGCGCATGGCCACCGCCGTCAACAGCGACGACTGAAACCAGCCGCGATGCTGATCGGACCCTTCCAAGTATAAATCGGCAGGCGCGCCGCCCAGCTCGGCGCGCGACTCCAGCACGCCGGCGTGGGTAACGCCGGAGTCGAACCAGACGTCGAGCGTGTCGCTGACTTTGTCGTAGCTGGCCGCCTCGTCGCCCAGTAACTCGGCCGCGCTCAAATCAAACCAGGCGTCGATGCCGGCTTGCTCCACTCGCTGCGCGACCTGTTCGATCAGCTCGGCGGTGCGCGGATGCAGCTTGCCGGTTTCCTTGTGCACGAATAAAGCGATCGGCACGCCCCAGGTGCGCTGCCGCGAGATGCACCAGTCAGGACGATTGCGCACCATGCCCTCGATACGCGCCTGTCCCCAGCCGGGCAGCCATTCCACTTTGCCGATGGCGGCCAGTGCCTGTTTGCGCAAGCCCTGTTGTTCCATGCCGATGAACCATTGCGGCGTGGCGCGGAAAATGATTGGCGTCTTGTGCCGCCAGCAATGGGGATAACTGTGACGCCAGGCCGCGTGATGCAGCAGCGTGCCCTTGGCCTTTAACACCTCGATCACGTGATCGTTGGCCTTGAACACATGTTCGCCGGCGAAAAGTTCGGTGCCGGGCAGAAATACCCCATCGCCGCCCACCGGATTTTCGACGGGCAGACCGTAACGCACACCCACCACATAGTCTTCCTGACCGTGGCCCGGCGCCGTGTGCACCACGCCGGTACCGGACTCGGTGGTAACGTGCTCGCCGACGATCACCGGCACCACGCGGGTGTAGAACGGATGCTGCAATAACAAACCTTCCAAGTCGGCGCCGAGACAGGTGGCGATCACCCGATATTCCTGAACACCGTAGCGGCTCAACGCCTGCTTCATCAGCGCCTCGGCCAGCACCAGGCGTTCATGACCGGCCTGCACCACCACATATTCCAATTCCGGATGCACGGCCACCGCCTGATTGGCCGGCAGGGTCCACGGCGTAGTTGTCCAAATTACTACCGACAGGGGACCGTGGCCGAGGTGTTCGGGCACGTATTTGCAGCGGGCGAACAAGGCCTGCTCATCCAAAATCGCGAAGCGCACATCGATGGCCGGCGAGGTCTTGTCCTCGTATTCCACCTCGGCTTCCGCGAGGGCCGAGCCGCAATCGCTGCACCAGTGCACCGGCTTGGAACCTTTATACAAATGACCGTTGGCGATCACCCGGCCGAGGGCGCGGATGATGTCGGCCTCGAAACGAAAATCCATGGTGAGATACGGCCGCTGCCAATCGCCCAGTACGCCGAGGCGCACGAAATCCTCGCGCTGCTTGTCCACCTGCGCGGCGGCGTAATCACGGCAGGCCTGCCGAAAGGTTTTCGCGTCCACTTTCACGCCGACCTTGCCCACTTTCTTTTCCACTTGCAGTTCGATGGGCAGACCGTGGCAGTCCCAGCCGGGTACATACGGCGCGTCGAAACCCGCCATCGAACGCGACTTGACGATGATGTCCTTCAACACTTTATTGACCGCGTGGCCGATGTGGATCTCGCCGTTGGCGTAGGGCGGGCCGTCGTGCAGCACGAACTTGGGCGCGCCGGCGCGGGCCGCGCGCAGCTTTTGATACAAGCCCAGCGCCTGCCATTCTTTGAGCATCTCCGGCTCGCGCTGCGCCAGATTCGCCTTCATGGGAAAATCGGTCTGCGGCAGGTTCAAGGTGTGTTTGTAATCAGCCATACGCCTTCATCTATTCAAAATATAAACCACGGAGAATACCAACCGAACGCTCTCCCTCATTTCTTTTACATCTTGCGTTTGCTTTACTCTCAGCTTTTCTTGGCGCGCCGGGCATGAAAGACTCGTGCCGTCGCCGCGTCTTCACGAATCTGCGCCACCAGCGCGTCCAATGATTCGAAGCGCCGCTCGGGACGCAGCTTGTGCAGAAAATCCACGTGCACGTAACGGCCGTAGATATCGCCGCTGAAATCCAGCAAATGCACTTCCAGTTGACTGCGCGTACCGCCCACCGTCGGCCGCACGCCGACATTGGCCACGCCCGCCAGCGGCTCGTTGTCGAGCCCGAACATCTCCACCGCGTACACGCCGTTCACCGGCGAACTCTTGCGGTGCAAATGAATATTCGCGGTGGGAAAGCCGATGGTCCGGCCGCGTTCGTCGCCGTGGGCAACCCGGCCGCACATGCGATAAGGCCGGCCCAATAATTTCTCGGCGGTGGCGAGGTCGTCCTGCGCCAGCGCGGCGCGGATCCGCGTGCTGCTCACCCGCTCGCCGTCGATGCTGAAGCTGTGCATGGCCGCCACTTGAAAACCCTGCCGCGCCCCGGCCTCGCGCAACATGGCGAAATCGCCGGCGCGCGCCGCGCCGAAACGGAAATCGTCGCCCACCACCAGATAACGCACGTCCAAACCATCGACCAGCAAACGCCGGATGAATTCCGCGGCGGGCATGGCGGCCAAAGCGCGGTCGAAACGCAGACACACGACACTATCCACCGAGAACCGCCGCAGGGCCTGCATCTTCTCGCGAAAACGGGTGAGTCGCGGCGGGGTGTCGCCGTGAGTGAAAAACTCCCGCGGCTGCGGCTCGAAGGTGATCACCACCATGGGCAGATTCAACTCCGCCGCGCGATCCGCCAGCTGGCCCAGCACCGCCTGATGGCCGAGATGTACGCCGTCGAAATTGCCGATGGTCGCCACGCAGCCTCGCGGGCGCCGCCGCAGATTGTACAGTCCTCGAATAATCTCCATGGTCGCCAGCGCCGGGTAAAGGATAGGGATTATAAAGGACCGCGCGCGCTTGTCACCGTCAGTCTGCGCGTAGCCGCAAATGGCGCGGCCGCAATCCAGTCACGATGGCCACCGCGCCGAATACCGCGCCGCCCACCGTCACCCACATCAGCAGACGCCAGGCCCGCTCCGCCGCACGCCACTGCGCCCACTCATCGGCCGTGCCCGAGCCCAGCACCAGCACCGCCGCCATCGCCGCGCCCGCAATGCCCACCCGCCATAACAACGCGCTCCAGCCCGGCTCGGGCTGATAGGCGCCGCTACGCCGCAAGGCCCGCAATAACAATGCGGTATTGAGCAACGCCGCCAGTGAGGTAGCCAGCGCCAGGCCCGCGTGCGCCAACGGCCACACCAAGATGAGATTGAGGACCAGATTGACGAGCAACGCAATCAGCGCGAAACGTACCGGGGTGCGGGTATCCTGCCGCGCGTAAAAGCCCGAAGCGAGAATCTTCACCATGACGAAACCCGTCAAACCCAGACTGAAGGCGATCAGGCTGTAAGAGGATTTCACCACGTCGGTCAAAGTGAATTCGCCGTAATGAAACAAGGTGGCCAGCATGGGCGCGGCCAAGGCCATTAGACCCAAGGTGGCGGGCACACCGACCACGATCACCCAGCGCAGGCCCCAATCCACGGTGTGGGAAAAAGCTTGCGGCGAGGCCTCGGCGTGTTGTTGCGACAATTTGGGCAGGATCACGGTCGCCAGGGCCACGCCCAACACCCCCAGCGGAAATTCCACCAGCCGGTCGGAGTAATACAGCCAGGACACGCTGCCGGTCACCAGAAACGAGGCGATCACGGTATCGATGAGCAGATTGAGCTGGGCCACCGACGAGCCGAACATCACCGGCAACATCAAACGCAATACCCGGCTCACACCTTCGTGCACCCGCTTGAAACGGAAGCGCGGTAACAGACGCAGTTGGCGCAGATAAGGCCATTGAAACACCAGTTGCACCACCCCGGCGATAAACACGCCCCAGGCCAGCGCCGTCACCGGCTCCGCCAGATGGGGCGCCAGCCACAAGGCAGTGGCGATCATGCTGAGATTGAGAAACACCGGAGTAAAAGCCGGTACCGCGAAACGGCCGTAGGCATTGAGGATGCCGCCGGCGAAGGCCGTAAGCGAGATGAACAACAGGTACGGGAAAGTAATGCGCAGCATGTCCGCCGCCAGCTCGAATTTGCCGGCGTCGGCGCTGAAGCCCGGCGCGAACAGCATGATCAGCACCGGCGCGGCGATCACGCCGACCAAGGTCACTAAAAACAGCACGGCGCTCAAAGCACCACTGACATGGTCGACCAGATCTTTAACTTCCTCGTGACTGCGCTGAGTCTTGTACTCCGCCAGCACCGGCACGAAGGCCTGGGAAAACGCCCCCTCGGCGAACAACCGCCGCAGAAAATTGGGGATTTTGAAGGCCACGAAAAAGGCGTCGGCCCCGGCGCTGGCGCCGAACACCCGGGCGATGACCATGTCCCGCACGAAGCCAAGTACCCGGGAAATGAGGGTCATCGCGCTGACGCTGGCGATGGATTTCAGCAGGCCTTTGGCCATGATGGAGGGAATTCCTGGTTGCTTTTTATGACAAAACGGCCGCAGTTTACCCTGTCGCCGCGTCGGCGGCGAGACCGCGCCACGCACCGCGAGCATTGACAAACCAGGCGGGAATACGCATAGTACGCGGCTTTCCGCACTACCGCGAATTCAGGAGTTTCTCCTTGGCTAACACAGCTCAAGCAAAAAAACGGGTCCGGCAAGCAGAAAAAAGCCGTCAACGTAACGTGGGGCAACGCTCCACCGTGCGCAGCGCCATCAAGAAGGTGGTGAACACCCTCGCGACCGGCGACCAGGCCCAATCCCAGACGGCGCTGACCGCGGCCGTGCCGGTGATCGACGCCATGGCGCGCAAAGGTCTTATTCATAAAAATAAGGCCGCCCGCCATAAGAGCCGTTTGAACCAACGGCTGCGCGCGCTCTCGGCTACCGCCTGAGATCAGTGATTCCGCCCTCCGGGGCGGAGCAGGCGCCGCATAAAAAAGCCGGTCGTATCGACCGGCTTTTTGCGTTACCTCGCGTCACCCACTGCAAGTAGTCGCCGCTAAATCAACACCAGATTGTCGCGATGGATCAGCTCCGGCTCATCCACATAGCCCAATAAGGTTTCGATGCGGTCCGAGGCCTGGCCCATGATCTTGCGGGACTCCTCGGCGCTGTAATTCACCAGCCCCTTGGCGATCTCGCGGCCATCGCCGTCTACGCATATTACCAGCTCGCCGCGCGAAAACTGGCCTTCCACTTGCCGCACGCCGACCGGCAGCAGACTGCGGCCCGCATCGCGCAGCACCCGCACCGCGCCCTCGTCCAGCACCAGTTTGCCGCGCGGCTGCAACTGCCCCGCCAGCCAGCGCTTGCGCGCCACTAGCAATTCGCGGGCGGGAATAAACAGTGTGCCGACCTGTTCGGCATCGGCGAGCCGGGTCAATATCTGCGGTTCGCGGCCATAAGCGATGACGGTAGCGGCCCCGGAGCGCGCCGCCCGCGCCGCGGCGCGTACCTTGGTGAGCATGCCGCCGCGACCCAAACTGCCCACGCCGCCCGCGCCGGCCATCGCCTCCAAGCCGGGATCGTCGGCGTTGACCTCGTGGATGAATTGAGCATCGGCATGGACGCGCGGATCGCGGTCGAACATGCCGGCCTGGTCGGTGAGCAGCACCAGCACTTCCGCTTCCACCAGATTGGCGACCAACGCGGCGAGGGTATCGTTGTCGCCGAAGCGGATTTCATCCACCGCCACCGTGTCGTTTTCATTGACCACCGGCACCACCCCCAACTTGAGCAGGGTGCGCAAGGTGCTGCGGGCATTGAGGTAACGCTGGCGATTGGCGAGGTCGTCGTGAGTCAGAAGAATTTGCGCGGTATGCACGCCATGCTGTTTGAAGCAGGACTCGTAGGCTTGCACCAGCCCCATCTGCCCGACCGCCGCCGCCGCTTGCAATTCAAATAGAGCATGGGGACGCTGGGTCCAGCCCAGCCGCTGCATGCCTTCGGCCACCGCGCCGGAAGACACCAGCACCACCTCGGCGCCACGCTGGCGCAGCGCAGTGATTTGCTCCGCCCAGGCGGCGATTAATTCATGATCGAGTCCACGGCCGTTGGCGGTGAGCAGGGAACTGCCCACTTTGACCACCCAGCGCCGCGCCTTGGAAATGTCTTGCCGAGATTGCATTGCCGTAAACCGCCCGCCTCATATCACCGGTAAAATTACCGCGCGATTATCACATCATGTTTTGGCGGCGTCACCGTCCAGCTTCGCCTGCTGTTCGAGATAATCCATGATTTTATAGATCAGCAACTGAGTGCCTTCGGAAGCTAGCGCCGAGATGCGGAACACCGGACCGGTCCATTCCAGCCGCTGCACAATGTCGTCGCAGCGCTGCTGCCGCTCGTCTTCCGGCACGAGATCGATCTTGTTCAGCACCAGCCAGCGTGCCTGCGCGGCGAGGTCGGGGCTGAACTTCGCCAGCTCCGCGACGATGACCCGCGCATCGTGAACCGGATCGACGCTGTCATCCAGCGGCGCCACATCCACCAAGTGCAGCAACAAGCGCGTGCGCGCCAAGTGTTTGAGAAAACGCACGCCGAGACCGGCACCTTCCGCGGCGCCTTCGATGAGACCGGGGATGTCCGCCACCACGAAACTGCGGTGAGGACCTGCGCTCACCACACCCAGGCTGGGATACAAGGTGGTGAACGGATAATCCGCGACCTTGGGCCGCGCCGCGGAAATGGAGCGGATTAAAGTGGATTTGCCGGCATTGGGCAAACCGAGCAAGCCCACGTCGGCGAGGACCTTGAGTTCCATTTTCAAGTCGCGCACTTCACCCGGCGTGCCCTTGGTGAACTGGCGCGGCGAGCGGTTGGTGCTGCTCTTGAAGTGAGAGTTACCTATGCCATGGCGGCCGCCTTTGGCCACCAGCAGACGCTGGCCGGCGCTGACTAAATCGCCCAGTACCTCGCCGGTGTCGCGATCGCTGACCACCGTACCCACTGGCACGGGGATCAGCTTGTCATCACCGCCCTTGCCCGAACAGTCGCGGCCCATGCCGTTCTGGCCGCGCTCGGCGCGGAATTTACGGGTGTGGCGAAAATCCACCAAGGTGTTGAGGCTGGCGTCGGCGACCAAATAAACACTGCCGCCGTCGCCGCCATCGCCGCCATCCGGCCCGCCGAAGGGGATGAACTTCTCACGCCGGAAGCTCGCGCAGCCGTCGCCGCCGTTACCGGCCTGGACTTCGATGGTGACTTCGTCGACGAATTTCATGGGGACACGTTACAAGCAGCAGGTTATGGGTAGCAAGCGCGAAGCAACCAAGCTCGGGTTGAAGCTTGTAGCTGATCAGCGGCATTTACCGTCTTATAAAACAAAAGCCCCGCCGGGGTAACGGCGGGGCTTGCTGACACGCTTGAGACTGGGAATTAAGCCAACACGACGCTGACGAAAGTACGGTTGTCCGCGCCTTTGGTCTCAAACTTCACTTTACCTTCGGTCAAAGCGAACAAAGTATGGTCACGCCCAATGCCGACGTTCACCCCGGCATGGTAGCGCGTACCGCGCTGACGAAGAATGATATTTCCGGGGACGACCTGCTGGTCGCCGAAGCACTTGACGCCCAAGCGTTTGGAATGGGAATCGCGGCCGTTGCGGCTACTGCCGCCTGCTTTCTTATGTGCCATGGTACTGACCTCTACTCAAATTAATCCGCGGAAATGCCGGTGATCTGCAATTCGGTGTAGTGCTGCCGGTGTCCCGTGACCTTTTGGTGGTGCTTGCGGCGGCGGAATTTGACGATCTTGATCTTCTCGCCCCGGCCGTGGGATTTGATGGTCGCGGTGACTTTGCCACCGGCCAGGTAGGGGGCGCCGATCTTGACGCTCTCGCCTTCGCCCACCATCAACACACGGTCCAATTCCACGGTGCTGCCCTGCTCGGCGTCGATCAGCTCGACCTTGAGGGTTTCGCCCTCCGACACACGGTATTGCTTGCCGCCCGTGACGATAACTGCGTACATGTGACTGTTCTCCGTTAGTTTTCCCCGGCATCGGCCCGGCAAAACAGGTCAACTCGGTAATTAAAGAGCGGGGATTTTATCCGTAACGCCTCTTAGCGTCAAATGCCGCGACCTGATCGACCGGCACTTCATGCGCGGAAGTAACTCCAGCGCGCCAATTGCAAAGCCGGCCGCGCCCCGCTAGCATGCACCGTTCCGCGGGGGGAGAACGAAATAGTTGCCATGGATATTCAAGCAGTTTACGCCTTGGTGGCCGAGGACATGCACGCCGTCAACCGGCTGATCGCGGCGCGGCTCAGCTCCGAGGTGGCGCTCATCAATCAGATGGGCCAATACATTATCAATAGCGGCGGCAAACGCCTGCGGCCGACCCTGGTGCTGCTGAGCGCCCGCGCCCACGGGTATGACGGGCCGCATCATATCAATCTGTCGACCGTCGTCGAATTCATCCACACCGCCACCCTGCTTCACGACGACGTGGTCGACGCCTCCCAAATGCGCCGCGGCCAGGACACCGCCAATTCCATCTGGGGCAACGAAGCCAGCGTGCTGGTGGGCGACTTCCTCTATTCGCGCTCCTTCGAGATGATGGTGGAAGTGGGCAATATGGAAGTGATGGAAATTCTCGCCCATGCCACCAACACCATCGCCGAAGGCGAGG
>CAKKSB010000098.1 GCA_919903055.1 Gammaproteobacteria bacterium
CGCGCCTTTCAAGGCCAGTAGGGCGCGGGCGTGACCCATCTCCAGCTCGCGGTGTTCCAGCATGCGTTTCAGGTCATCGTGTAAATCCAGGAGCCGCAGTAAATTGGAAACCGCCACCCGCGAGCGTCCCACCGCCTCGGCCACTTCCTGGTGAGTGAGATCGAATTCCTTGATCAAACGCTGCAAGGCATTGGCCTCTTCCATGGGATTGAGGTTTTCCCGCTGGATGTTTTCGATGAGGGCCATGGCCATGGCGGCCCGGTCGGGCACATCGCGTATCACGGCGGGAATGTCTTGCAACCCCGCCAGCTGCGCCGCCCGCCAGCGCCGTTCGCCGGCGATGATTTCGTATTCGCCCTTGCCGTCGGGTTTGACCACGATGGGCTGCACCACGCCCTGGGCGCGGATCGAATCGGCCAAGTCTTGCAGGCTTTCCATGTGCATATCCACCCGCGGCTGATATTTACCGCGGCGGATCAGGTCCACCGGCAGGTGGCGCAGTTCGCTGTCCTGCGGCGGCTTGGCCGTGCCGGCGGGCGGGGAGGGCGGGGAGGACGGGGCGGGCTCGAGATTGCCGAGCAGCGCGTCCAATCCGCGACCCAGTCCACGCTTTTTAGTCACCATAATGTGTGTCCGTCCGTTTGAGCGGGCTTTTGAGTGGGTTGGGGCTTAAGTCGCCGCGGCCGCCGCGGTATGCGTTGCACGCGATTGTTCGGCCCGCCGCAGCACTTCGCCGGCCAGGGCGAGGTAGGCCTGCGCGCCGCGGGAGGTTTTATCATAAAGCAGCACCGGCAGGCCATGGCTGGGCGCCTCGGCCACCCGCACATTGCGCGGGATCACCGTGCGGTACAAGCGCTCGCCAAAGTGGTTGACCAGCTGCGCGGAGACTTCGTTGGCCAGGTTGTTGCGCGGATCGAACATGGTGCGCAACACCCCTTGCACCTGCAAGGCGGGATTGAGGGTGGCGCGGATCTTGTCCACGGTTTTCATGAGCGCCGACAAACCTTCCAGCGCGTAATACTCGCATTGCATGGGAATCAGCACGCCCTCGGCGCCGACCAGGGCGTTGAGGGTCAGCATGTTCAACGAAGGCGGGCAGTCGATGAGGATGTAATCGTAGTCGCCGCGCGCCGCCGCCAAGGCGCGCTTGAGGCGCTGTTCCCGCTGCGGCAAGTCTAGCAGCGCGATCTCCGCGCCGGTCAGATCATCGTTGGCCGGCAGCAGATCGAACCCCGCCTGGCCTGCCGCTACCACCGCGCTACGAATCTCGCGCTCCTCCACCAGCACGTCATAAATAGAAGACGCCACCGTGCGCTTGTCCACGCCGCTGCCCATGGTGGCGTTGCCCTGGGGATCGAGGTCGATCAGCAGCACCCGGCGTTTGGTGGCCGCCAGCGACGCCGCCAGATTGACCGAGGTGGTGGTCTTACCCACCCCGCCTTTTTGATTGGTGATGGCGATGATGCTGCTCAATCCCGTGCCCTATGTGCTGTAAGCGTTTCGATGGTCCGGCGATTATACGGCAGGGCGCGGGGAGCGCCAGCCCGTCCGCCGTGAAAGCACGCACGCCGGCAACCCCGGCCCAGCACTCAGGACGGCGACACTTGCCGGCGTTTAAATACCGGCGGGATCGTGACGGTTCACGGAAGATCATCAGCGAAAAGAGCGGTGAGGTTGTTGACATGGCGGCGGACCAAGTCGCGCGCTTGGCCGCGCAGGAAATACCGAGGAGTTGGAGATCAGACGCGGAAGCGTTGCACTTTCAACTTCAACTCGGCGGCGACTCGCGCCAGGGTTTGGCTGGTAATGTGGGCGTCTTTGCCCAACTCCACGGTTTTGGTGTTGGTGTCGCCTATGGAGCGAATACTGCGATTGACCTCGATCATGACCGCGCTTTGTTGCTCAGCGGCGCTGGCGATTTGATTGGTCATATCGTTGATGCGGGCCACCGACTCGATGATGCCGCGCAAGGACTGGCCGACGGTTTCCGATTCCTTGGCGCCTTCTTGCGCCAGGCTGCTGCCCTGGGTCATCACCTGCACGGCCTGCTCGGAGTTCTGCTGCAAACGTTCGATCATGGCCTGTATTTCACGGGTCGAGGCCTGAGTGCGGCTGGCCAGGGTCCGTACTTCGTCGGCCACCACCGCGAAACCGCGGCCCTGCTCGCCGGCCCGCGCCGCTTCGATCGCGGCGTTGAGAGCGAGCAAATTGGTCTGCTCGGCGATACCGCGAATCACGTCGACGATGCGGCTGATATTGTTCGAGTCGGCGGCGAGCTGCTTGATGACCGTCGCGGCCCGGTCCACTTCCTGAGCCAGGTTCACGATTAACTCGATGGCCTTGTTCACCACCTGTTGACTGGTGTTGGCGTTCCGATTGGCGGAGCCGGCGAGTTCCGCGGCCGTGCCGACGCTGCGCGCCACGTCGCCCACCGACGCGGTTATTTCATCGATCGCGGTCGCGACGTGGCCGGTTTCCGTTTGCTGCTTTTCGATGGCGTGATGGGTATCGGTGGTTAATTTATCGAGCCGGGTCACCGTGTCCGTCAGCTGCTCGGACGCCTCCACCACCGATTTAATCACGTGATGGACGCTATCCATGTAATGCTGGAAACGCTGCGACATCTGACTGTGGGCGGTGAGCGGGCGCCAAGTCAAATCGATGGTACCGTCGCCTTGCGCCAAGTGTTGCGTGACGTTGTACATCTCCTCGCTCTCCGCCAAATCGCGCTGGCCGAGGATCGCCATGTACACCAGGATAGCCGCTTCGAACACCACGAACGCGGCGTGGACCAGCACGATATCCAAACCGGTGCCGTGGTCGAACACATGCGTCGCATAACCCCATTGCTGCAAATAATTGAAAACCAGATGATGCAGGGCGATGACCACGGTCGCCATGACCACCGGCCGCCAATCACGGTAAAAAAGCAGAAAAGCCAGCAGGGCGAACACGCCGAAGTGCATCTCGATCATGCCGCGGCCCTGATGAATCAGCAGACCCGAATACACCATCAAGGCGGCGGCGATCACCAGACGGCTGGCCAGCGACGCGGGGTAGATCCGCGCGATCAGGCTGGTGATCAAGGCGGCGGGCAAACCGACCAGCAGCGCGGCCTGCCAGGTGTCATGCCAGCCGGCCAGGCCCAACGAGAGTATGAATAGCCCCCAGCAGACTCCCACCATGATCCGATCGCCCTGGCGGTAAATTCTGAAATGTAATGGACCTATCATAAATTTGATTCCCGAGCGGAGGTATATGCCCAACTACCCCGAGTAAATCGGCCGTCCCGGAAAAAAATTAACCGGCGATGAGTCATAGCGCGTATGTCATCAGGGGTTCAGCCCGCCTCGCGGCGGTGAGCATGCGACCAAAATGAAATTTGAAGATCCTAAACACCGCGGATGCAAACCACCGAGGATTAGCATGTTGCGACATTGAGCAGGCTGTTGGATGACGTCGGCACGCGAAGCCGTTTATTTTCTCCGTACTCTCCGTGGTCAACCGCTTTTTTCAGAATGATGGCATTCCGTCGAAAGCCAGCCGCTACCGGCGCGGGCCTTGGAACCTGTTCATGATCTCGATCAAGGGAAGAGCGAAGCGAAGGGTTCCCAGTGTAAGGCGACATCGACCGAAAAAGCGCGGCATACAGAGAGTAGGTAAGCATTTTGAGGGCGATGTTAACGCCGCGATGCGCCCTTCGGCGAAATCATGAACAGGTTCTTAAACGTCCCGCCGCACGCGTACCAGATGCCGCTCTTCGTCGAGACCGGGCACGCGGAGACGAAGAATATTTTCCACCCGAAAGCCGTGGGGCAAATCAGCCGCCTCCTCGGTGGGATCGCGGCCCTTCATGGCCAACATCACTCCGCCGGGACGGCACAGGCGGCCGGCCGCCGCGATGAAAGGACCGACGCCGCTGAAAGCACGGGAGATGACGGTGTCGAATAATTCGGCGGGCTGGTAGGTTTCCAGCCGCCGCGTCTCCACTTCGACATTAGCCAAGCCCAGCTCGCCCACCGCCTGTACGATGAAGCGGGTTTTTTTGGCGACCGAGTCGAGCAAGCTGAAATGCAGCCCGGGCAAGGCGACCGCGAGCGGAATGCCGGGCAGGCCGGGTCCGCTGCCGACGTCCAATATCCGCGGACCTTGCACCTCTGGCACCACCGCCAGGCTATCGAGTAGATGGCGGGTGACCATGTCGCGCTGGGACACCACGGCGGTGAGGTTGTAGACCCGGTTCCATTTATTCAACAGCGCGATGTAATACAGCAGCGCCGCCTGATGCTCGCCGGCCATGGTCAGGCGCAAACTGGTCAGTCCGCGCGCGAACAACTCCGTGAGGGGCGCGGGAATGGAAGAACGGGTTCCGGGTTTAGCCATGGCAATGGTCAACAGCGCTACGTGATTTGAAGGGCTACACTTTATCACGGCCGCCGCGCGGCGGCGGATCGGCGGGCTTTTTCGTTAATCCGTCATCGGCCCAGGTCAACCGATTACGGCCGGCTTTTTTGGAGAGATAAAGCATCCGGTCGGCGCTGTCCATGATGCCGGCCATGATCTCGGGCACTTTCCGCAAACTGGCGCGCACCGATTGCAAATCCTGCGCCTCGCAGCGCCAGGTGACGCCGCCGAACGAAGCGGTGAGCCGCACCTCACCGCGCTCATGGGGAAACAGCAATTTTTCGATGGCATGGCGCACCCGCTCGGCGGCGATGCGGCCGCCCTCGACCGTGGTTTCCGGCAACAGGAGACACAGCTCTTCGCCGCCGATCCGCGCCGCCACGTCGGCGCTGCGCAGCGTGGCCTTCAGTACTCCGCTCACCGATTGCAGCACCGCGTCGCCGAACGGATGGCCATGGCTGTCGTTGATTTTCTTGAAGTGATCGAGATCCAGCATCACCAGCGACAAGGATTTGCCGGAGCGGCTATGGCGGGCGATCTCGGCGCTGAACAATTCGTCGAAACGGCGGCGATTAACCAGGGCGGTGAGCGAATCATAATAAGCCAGCTGCGCCAAACGCTCGTAGGCCAGTTGCAACTCTTCCGCGAGCCGCTCCCGCTCGGCCAAGGCATATTCCAAGCGTGGCGCGCGATCCTGCGCCTGTCCGGCGGTTTCGATCAGTTCGCGATTAGCGCGCCCCACAATTTCGTCGAAAGACGGCTGAGGACCAAGACTCAGATTGAGGGCGCCGGCCACCTCCTCGACGTAGGCCGGTACGGCGGCGAACAACTGGTCGACGGTGTCGCCGTTAAAACCGAAATAATCGCCCAGCAATTTCCGGCAGCGGGCCAGCGCCAGCCGTTTGTCCGTCGCGGCGAATACCGCGGCTATCCAATCGGCACAGGTAATGATGCGGGTGATGGTCAATTGCGCCAGCGACGCGGCATCGTGAAAATCGCCATGGTGATTGGCGATGGGAAAAGCCAGTTCCTCGGGCAACCCCCAACTCTTGCAGAGCAGCGCCGCCACTTGGTCGTGGGTGGTGCCGAAACTTGCTTGCTCTTCGCGATGACGTTCGTCGGGGTTCAACCCGCGCAGCCGTTCCCACCTGGCCGCCTGTTCGGGAAACACCAAGAACAGACTCAACAAACCGATGTCCTGCAGCATGCCCACCGTGAACGCTTCGTCGATGTCCACGCCGGTCATTTCCGCGAGGAGGCGCGCGCTCACGGCGCGATGCAAAACCGTTTCCCAATAACTCAAGGCGTCGAAACCGGGCAAACCGCCGATGCGTAGACTTTCACGCGCGGAAAATCCCAGTACGAAATTGCGCAGCGAGCGGATGCCCATCACCACCACCGCCTGCGACACCGAATTGACTTCGCGGCCGATGCCGAAAAACGGCGAATTGGCCACTCGCAATAATTCCGCCACCAGCACCGTATCGCTGCTGACGAGATCCGCCAGTTGCCGGCTGGTGATGTCGGCGTTGGCGCAGGCCCGCATGACGCGGATCGCGACTTCCGGCGGTGAAGGAAGATCGCCGGGCGTGATGCGGCCGAGTTTGGTAAAAAGTCCCGCCGCGTCGTTCATGACAGTCTTTCCGCCGCGGCGTGATGTAGGTGGGTCATTTGATCTGTATCCAACTGGCCTGATTGCGTCCGTTGTTCTTGGAAAAATATAAGGCTTTGTCGGCGGTGTCGATCAGTCTATCGTGGATCGCCTCCAAATTGATTTCCCGGCTATAGCTGCCGGACCAGCTGCTGCCGCCGATCGAGACGCTGACCCGCACCGCGGCCAGCGCTCCGGCGAACCGCAAATCCGCCACCGCCTGACACAGTCGCGCGGCGGCGACCTTACCGCCTTCGACCGCGGTATCCGGCAATAACACGCACAACTCGTCGCCGCCGATGCGCGCCGCCACGTCGGATATGCGCAAGGTGCGCTTCACGGTCTGCGCCGCCCGCCGCAACACTTCATCGCCCAACAAATGGCCGTACGTATCATTGACGTGCTTGAAGCCGTCCAAATCCACCAGCAGCACCGACAAGGGTTGTCCCGAGCGGCTATGGCGCGCGATCTCGGTTAAAAAAAGCTCGTCGAAGCGCCGGCGGTTCATCAAGGACGTGAGCGGATCGAAATAGGCCAGCTGGGCAAGACGCTCGAAGGCGGTCTGTAATTCTTCGGCGAGGCGTTCGCGTTCCCGCAAAGCGGTTTCCAGATTTTGCACCCGGTCCTCGCCGCGATGATGTTCTTCGATCATCGAACGGTTGGCGTTGGCCAAGAGTTCTTCGAACGGCGTTTGTTGAGATATTCGCAAACCCAAAGCGGCGGCGGCTTAGTCCATCGCCTCCGGCAGCCGCGTCAGCAAGGCGCCGCCGGCCTCCCGGTCGAG
>CAKKSB010000099.1 GCA_919903055.1 Gammaproteobacteria bacterium
TTGCCGCCGTCTAAAGTTTATTTTTCAGGCCAACGATAATCACGCTCCACCATCGCCGTAACAATGCGATGCGGCAGTCAGCCTTTAACCGGGCAATTTGGCGGCAAGCACGTCGATCTTTTCGATCACCGGCGCGCGCGCCAGCAATTCGGGAGCCTGGGCCATCAAAGCCGCGGCGACCCGGCCCGCCAGATGCGCCTGGCGGCCCGCCTCGTTAGGAAAGACATCGAAAATGCCGAAGCTGGCCGGCCCCAGACGGATCGCGAACCACGCGGTGGTCGCCGGCTCTTGTTCGACCACCGGCAAGCCTCCGCATAAAAAATCCTCGACGGCCGCCTCTTTGCCGGGCTTGGCCTCCAGTCGGACGAACAATCCTAATTTAACCATGGCTTATCTCCTTGGTACGATAGGCGTCATTGCGAAGGCAACCACGACGCAAGTACCCAACGAGTTGGGTGTTGAAATGCGAAAACGGGTAGGATAACAATCCACAACTCGCGGTTGCTTTAACAACTATAGCTGGCTTTTGCATGCGATCCAGTCAGGCGCATGCGGACGGTGCTCGCCAAATTGATGATGTAGCCGCGCCAATGATGCGAAGCGCCGCCTACCCGTAACTCGATAGTAATGATTGATCTTGGCTAAATGAACCGGTGTTTTATCGCCACGACCAATACGCTTCACTTGCGAAGTGGTCTTGATGGGTGCATTTGCGTCGTGATCGGAATTCATCATGACTATCGCTCGCTCATGAGCTCGACGTTTCATGATGCCATCGAGCATCATGAACCTATCATCAACACCAAAATAGTAATGATCGCAAGACCAATAACAAAAAACCTAGCCAAAGCGGCGAAGAGTGTGCCGCGCGAAATTCTATTCATCATTTTAATTATCGCCGACATCACGGCATTCAGACGGCGAAGGAACGCGCGCGCCGACATCACGCAGGATAACCGGCCATCCTGAGCAAAACACAAATTAAAATTCATCCTTGATGATACGGATATCTTGCATGGCGTTTCGAATACGCTCGCGCATGGTAGAAACTACAATCGCCGCCCCAAGAAAGCCCACCCTTTGTCAATAAATAGCCGTTTATGGTGGGCTATCCAAAACTTTTACCGAAAACTTCAGTATTTTGTTGCCGACGGCGCCGGGAATCCTTAGAATTTGCCCTGCGCAAGCCGAGTCTTGAAGGGACACTCCGCACGACTCACTTCGCGCTCACCGGTAAATCGGGAACCGCGGATACCAACCGCTGTGCCCGGCGGTGTCAAAGTCTTTATTTTCAATTTTTACCAACAAGCAAATCCGAAGGGGAATACTCATGTTGAAACGGACTGCCTTAGTGGCATTGCCAGTAATTGCGTTATTGGTGGGCGGCTGTGCAAACAACGCCCAACTTAAGGAACAAGTGGACCTCGCGCAAAAAACCGCTCTCGACGCGCAAAAGGGCGCCGATGAAGCCAAGCGCATGGCCCAAGACGCCAAAGGCTCGGCCGACCGCGCCGGCGACGCCGCCGCCAAGGCTCAAGCCGACGCCAGCGACGCCAAGCGCATGGCCGGCCAAGCACAGCA
Source organism: Gammaproteobacteria bacterium (assembly GCA_919903055.1). Lineage (GTDB taxonomy): Bacteria > Pseudomonadota > Gammaproteobacteria > DRLM01 > DRLM01 > CAKKSB01. The sequence goes on from CAKKSB010000099.1 coordinate 1,582, forward strand.
GGACGCAGCTGCCGCCAAGTCCGCCGCTGATGCCGCCAATGAAAAGGCTGATCGCATGTTCAAGAAAGCCATGAGCAAGTAATTCGCTCTACGCTTAACTGGACTGTAAAAAGCCCGACCTCCCTCACCGCGGCGTATCCAGCGCCGCGGGCGGGCAGGTTTGTAGGCCGGCGCAGCTCACTTGCCCGACCTGCTCGTTAACGAATTGAGATAATGATTCGCGGGCAAACGCGCTTCAATTGAGCGCGCAGGCCGTCGTCGTGTCGAAGCGCGCGGCAGGCACCAGCAGATTTTCCAAACCGGCATTTTTATAAATGCGTTGGCCGGTCATCATTGCTTCTTCCCGCGACGGGAAAGGCCCCACCAACACCTGGCACGAACCGGCTCCATCGCGGCTGTTCGCCAACACCGGCAATTCCATGCGCCGCATCAGCTGCGTGACCTGTTTAGCTTTGCCGATATCGCGAAACACACCCACTTGGACCATCCAAGCCGGGTCTTGCGCCTGCAACGGCATGGCCTGAGCTGTCGCCGCCGGCGGCGCCGGTACGAAAATTTTCGCCGGAATACCCGCGCGCTTGCTCGCCAGTTGAACGGCCAGTTGCCAGGCACGATCATCCAGCTTTACCTCCACCGTACTGGTGATCGCCGCGACCATGGGCGTGAGATTGGTAGTGGGCGTGTGGCCCGCCTCCGCCATGGGCGGATGGGCCTCGAAATACACGGCTCCCTGGTGCCAGCCGGCCTTGTAAGGTTGATCGAGTATCCGCACCGGCGTGCCGAGGGCCACCTGGGGATAAAACTCTTCGATATTTTCGGGAAACATGCGCAGGCAACCGTGGCTGATCCGCATGCCCACGCTGAACGGCCGGTTGGTGCTGTGTATTAAAAAACTGTTGAAGCCCAAACGCAGCGCGTATTTGCCTAAAGGATTATCCGGTCCCGGCGGCACGAGCTTAGGCAAAAACTCGCCCTCCGCGGCGTGTTCAGCGCGTATCGATTCGGGCACCGTCCACACCGGATCCACTTTCTTTTCGATGATCTTGGTGCTGCCGTAAGGAATGGCGCGCCCCTCCGAACCGATGCCGAGAGGGTAGGTCATCACCACCCGCCGTTCACCGGGCTTGGCCGGCGGATAATAATAAAGACGCAGCTCCGGCAGATTCACCACGATGCCGACCCGCGGCGCGTTGGGCAGCACGTACAGCGTGGGCACCACTACGTTATGGCCGACCGGCGGCAGCCACGGATCGATACCCGGATTGGCGTTGGTCATCTCATCGATGCCGACGCTGTAACGCCGGCCGATATCCAGCAAGGTCTCTCCCGCCCGCACTTGGGTTTCCTGGATTTTGCCGATGAGGGCGTCACCCTCCGGCGGCAAAGGATACACCGCCGCCTGCGCGCCGGCGCTCAAACCGGCCGCCAGCAGAAGAATCGCGCAACGGCGGCGCGGAAAAAACAGGTAGTGGGCAAAACGGACTGTCATAGGTTCAATGCGGATAGTGGACTTGAAGAAGAAGGACGAGAACGCCGTCATTGCATGAATGACCTGACTTGCAGATGTGAAGTTCATCCCAAAGCAGGTACGGCGCTCGCATAATGTATCAAGTATTACGGCTCATCGCCGCTAAAAATTACGGCTCGCGCCGGATCACGGTGCTTGTGAGGCCGTCCTATTACTCGGTAAGCTGTGCGCCATCCTTCCCCCACGGCACGCTGGCGCGAAGGCATTGTTGGAGTTTGATGCGCTTGACTCACAGGATCATAGTCATGCAACGGATCCGTGCTTATCTCGTCGCGCTGCTGGTCGGCGCCGGCGGCCCCGTCGCCGCGCAAGCCGATGACGGTCCCTGGCTGATGGTGGACACCGGCGAACAAACCCTCACCGTCATGGAAGAAGGCCAAGTCAAACAGACCTTCAAGAACATCTCGCTCGGCCGCAACGGTTACGACCCGCAACGCACCGCCGGCGACGGCCGCACTCCACTCGGCGTATTTCGCGTGGCATGGATCAACCCCAACAGCCGCTTTCATTTGTTTTTCGGATTGGATTATCCCAATCACCAACGCGCCGAGCAGGCCTTCCAGCAAAAACTCATCGACTTCGATACTTATTACTCGATACGCCGCGCCTTATACCGCGGCGACGTGCCGCCGCAAAATACCGCGCTGGGCGGCAACATCGGCATCCACGGCATCGGCAACGGCAATCGCCGCGTGCACGAGGAAGCCAACTGGACCGAAGGCTGCATCGCCCTCACCAACGAACAAGTGGATCAGTTGGCTCAATGGGTCAGCCTCGGCACCAGGGTCGTGATCTACTAAGGCTCGTTAACCGCAAAATGCCACGCGGAAAATCTCTCGAATGAAAATTAAAGAATACCTTGAGCGCTGTTCACGCCTGGGTGATTTAACCTGATTCATCAGCAACGGCCACCGAGGCGCCCGTCAACTCAACGCTATCATTAGATACACACCGTACAAACCACCGTTCACCGCCAAATGCCACACCCGCAAAGCGCCCCGCGCCAATAACACCCGCAGCCACAGCGCGCCCGCCAAGGTAATCACCACCCCCGCCAGCACTTCGATACGCGGGTCCCAGGGCGTGAGCATGATGCCGATGGCGGGCAACAAGGTCCCTTGAAACACCATCGCGCCGGTGAGATTGCCGAAGGCCAGGGTGTCCTTGCGGCGGCGTATCCACAACACGCTGTTGACCTTCTCCGGCAATTCGGTGGCGATGGGCACGATGATCAAGGACAACAACAGGGCCGACATCCCCAGCCACGCCGCGGTCGCCTCCACACCGTGGATGAAACCCTTGGCCCCCGCCACCAGCAGGGCCAGACCCAATATCATTTGCAGCAGAATCACCGGCATACCCGGCGGAAGGCCGAGGCGGGCCAACAACATCGGCTTGCCCGCCTCGGTGCCGTGGCCGTTTTCCACCAAGTTCGCGGAGGCGCGCAAAGTGAGCAGGATATAAATGAAATACACCAGCACCAGACCCAGGCCGATGGCCAGCCGCACGACGGGATAATCGCGAGGCACGAACAAGGCCACCGCCGCCAGGGAAAATGCCGCGAGAAAAAAATTCAGATCGCGGCGGATACCGGTGGGCTCCGGCGTAAATAGCGCGTTCCCACCGCGGGCGCGCCAGCTCACGACGGTCAGCAAACCCATGGCGAAGGTAACCAGCATTAACGGCGCGCCCAAGATCGCGCCGACACCGATCTCGTGATTCAAGGTTTGATTGTCGGTGCCGGCGAAAATCGCCAATATCGGCACCATGGTCTCGGGCATGGCGGTGCCCACCGCCGCGAACAGCGAACCGGTGACCCCCTCGGAGATTTTCAAACGCTCGCCCAAATGTTCCAAGGCGTTCACGAACACCTCGGCGGCGAACACGATCAGCACCAACATCGCCAACATGAACAGGATCAACATGCGTTAAATTCCCGTGTCGGCCTGCGGCACGGCCGCGCCGGATGTATTGTGGTTACCGCTCCGGCGAATGTCGCGCTGCGGCAAATTACGATGAAGCGCTTCCGCGCGAGGAACGGTAATTCTAGTGTAGCGCGTCGTAAATGCAGGAACAGAAATCTCCCCTCCTTGTATCAAGGAGGAGTGCCCCCGCAGGGGCGGGGTGATTGATCCAGCGTGCGCCTGAGCAGTATGTATACCGCGCCTTTGAATCCAACCACCCCGGCGCTTGCGCGCCACCCCTCCTCGTTTGAGGAGGGGAGCGCTGGAACGGTTGGTCTTTCATCGCACGGCCAGAATATCCATCCATTACGAAGCACTACACTAGCGGCGACCCAATCGACAATACGCCGGACGCCGCCGCGCCATCGCGCGGTTCAACCCGCGCCGGGCAACAGCAATGGCAGGGTGCCTTGAATGCTCAGCTTCACTCGGCCGTCGCCGCCCGGCTGGCCGAATAACTGCAAACCCTGGGCTATCGCCGGCTGGCGCGGATCACCGGAAACCAGGCTGCCGGTGAAGTCGTAATTACCGTCGGGCTTGAGACTCAGCACGCCGTCGGCCTGCACCGCGCCGCCTTGATCCTTGAGCACGCCCTTGATGCCCTCATCCTCATTGTCGAGCGTGACGGTGAAACCGCCCAAGTCCGCCGCCACCGGCCTCACCACCGCCGCTTTGTCCCAGGTCATCAATCCTTGCGCGGCGGTGATGCGGCTTTGGTCGATCACCAGTTTGTCGAATCGCAAATCGAGCGCTCCGCCCAATTCCGCGGAAGGCAGACGCAGCCATGATTCCAGCGTACGGGCGGGCAAACGCAACGCCACATCGCTGAAATGCCAGCGCTCGCCGAAACCGCGGCTGACCGCCAACGCGGCGGGCTCGCCGCGATAATCGAATTCCAGATCGGCGCCGAGCCTGCCGCGCAACAATACCCACGGATTCAGGCTCCAATGAAATTTTTCCAGGCGGGTCGGTCCCAGCTGCGCGGTCAAAGCGCGGCCGTTCCACAACGTGCCGCTCAAACCCGACAAGGCTACGCCCCCCAAGCGGGTCTGCGCCCAGTGATAAGCCCAGGGCGCGGGCAGGGTCGCCGCCAAAAACACCGCGTACATCACCAGTCCGAGGCCGAAGTAAGCCAAGCCGCGCTTCATCACGACCCCCGTTTCAGGGTGAGGCGGGCATTCACCCGGCCCGGCTCACTCTGCCGGTCCACGGCGAGATCGACGACGCTGACGCCATGGGTGCGCTGCAAGCCGCCCAGCCACAACATCACGTCGTCGAAAGCGGCCTGTTCCAAAACCACCCGCACCACGCTGTCGCCTTCCGGCTCGATACGCCGAACCGCCGGTCCCAGCTGGGCGGCCCGCACCGTTTCATCCGCCACCGACAACAGCGAAGGCGAACCCTCGGTTACCGGCGCCGCGCCATTACCGCCGCCGCCGCGCAAGCGCCGCGCCTCGACGGCGGCCTGCTCCATCCATTGCTTGAGCGCGCGTTGTTCCTGCACCGCTTGCTCAAGGCGGACGACGTCACGCGTCAAGGGTTCCCATATCAGCACATAACCCAACGTCAAAACCGACAGCAGCGCGGCGGCGATCACCATCACCCGCTCGCGCGGCGCCAATGAGGCGAACCAGGCTTTCACGATGCCGTCCTCTTGATATGCAACTGGGCCTCGACCCGGTCGTTGCGCGCGGTGGCGGATTGAATCTCGACAGTGAAACCGCCGCTCATCAGTTGGTTTTTATATTGTTCCAAGCGCTGCAAATCGCCGATGGTCAAGGCCACGTTCAACTCACCGTCCTTGTAAGCCACCTTCCGCAGCTCGACACCGCTGGCGATCGCCTGCGGATCGCTCAAAGCCGCCATCAATTCCATGAAGCCACCGCCGGACTGGCCGCTGCCGCGCAAGGCCGCCAGCCGTTGCTCCATTTGCACGCGGGCGTCCACCACCCGCTTGGCGTCGGGGAAGCTGCTCAAATAAATCTGATTCACCTCGGCGCGCAGCCGCTCGTTCTCCGCGCTGAAGGTGCCGTGCTGATAAATCTTCACGCCGAACTGGGCGATCACCCACAGCGCCAACAGCGCCAGCGCCGGCCGCCACGGCCGCCACAACTTGCCCAATTGCTCGCGGCGGCTGTAGGTGCCTTGTAAAAGATTGAGACTGGTTGGCTCGTGATATTGACCGGCGAACAGCGCGAGCGGTGGGCCGGCTTCGGCTTGCAGCTGGGCGATCACGCCGGCCGTCGTCACCACCGCGGCGGCCGCATCGGCCGCGCCGCCGGCACCGTACAGCCAGACGCTCTCCGGCCGCGGCTCGGCCTCGGCCAGCGCCCGTTCCAAAACAAAAACGAGATTGTCGGCGTCCAGCACGAAACCGCTTTGCGCCGCGGTGCGCGTCAGGATCTGCCCCGGTTCGCAGAACAAGGTCCACGCGCCGGCTTGATAAGGCAGGGCCAGCACTTCGGGCACCAACGCGGCGGGCTGAATACCGGCCTCGTGCAACACCGCCAGCCAGCCGTCGAGGCGGGCGCGGGCGATGATCGCCACCGCCACCCGCTCGTCCGCGCCGCGTTCGCCGATCGCGAAATGCAGATCCTCTACGTCGTCGGCCAGCAGATCCTCCAGCAGATAAGGCACCGCCGCCGCCAAGCGGGCGCGGTTGCGGGTGGGCACCGTCACCTGCCGGAAGGTGATGTCCGCCGCCGGGACGAACACCGCCACCCGCCGCGCGCCGATCTGCGCCGCCGCCTCGTGCAGCGCGCCTTCGACGACCTGCTCATTCGCATCCAGCCAGCTGACGCGTTGAACATCGTTACCGAGGCGTATGAAAAACAGTTCCCGCACTAATATGTCCCCTGTCCTCGCACCAGCGTCCGCACGCCACCGCCGCCGCGCTGCAACACACTGTAGAGCCGTATCTTAACCCGTCCGAATTGCGTGGCGCCGTCCAATAAAAAATAATCACTGGCCAAGGTCAACCCGGCCGGATCGACGCCGCGCCCCGCCAAGGCCGGCTGTTGCAGAAAGACCGAGATCGCGGCGAAGCCTTCCTTCTCGCGCGCTTCGATCAAGGCATCGGCGTCCGCGCCGCTCACTTCGGCCGCCAAGGCCATCAGCACTTCCTTGGGCGCGGTATTGACGTTGAGGTCGGTGCGGGCCGGCAAGGCGCTGACCAGCGGCGCCAGCTTCTGATAGATATCGGCCGTGACGCCTTGCACCAACAGCAATTCGCTGGGGCTGGCCATCGGCCCGTTGGCGGCGCGGTACGGCACGGCGGCGCGCAGATATTCGCCGTCCTCGGCGCCGCCGGGAAAGGTGATGTCGGCATCCGGGTCGATCCAATCCACCACCGCGTTGGCAATGGCGGGATCGACGCTCAACACCGTGAGCAGATTCTGAAAGCGCTGCATGTCGAGCGGACTGACCTTGTCGTCCTTCACCAGATTGTTGAGATTGAAACGGCCTTGCAGGTCTTCGATGCGCCCGCCGATCACCGCGCCTTCGACGGTGATCGGCGGTAAGCGCAAAGCCCACGGTTCGCCGAGATGGTCGGCCTGATTGTCGCGTTTGTCTTTCGCCAGCACTTGCTGCACCCAACTCTCCACGCCCAGCGCGAACACGTAAGCGCGCTCGCCTTCGATGACATTGGCGGTGCGCCGCACGTCGAGCTTTTGTTGCGCCGCCATCGACACCGCGATCAACGCGATCACCGCGGCGATCAGCACCGCCGTGATCAACGCGACGCCGCCTTGCGCGGCGGGCATCGCGGCGCAGTATCGCATAGTTTTTCGCCGCGCCGTCATGGACCGGGCACCCGGAATAAACGGGTCACCCGTCCCCAATCGGCGAGGTCGATGGTGATTTCCACCGCGCGCGGCATGGCCGTGTCTTGGCCGGGCGGCGGCCAGAAACCCTGCCATTGGCGCGCCTGATCGAGAAAACGCAACTCCACCGCCCGCACGTTTTCCAGCATGGTCTCTTCATGGGGCAACACGCCGGGGCCGCGGTCTAACACCGTCCAGCTTTGCCGCAGCAATTTATTGTCGGCGAACACATAGGCCACCCGCTGCAAATGGCTGCGCGGCAAACCGAGCGGATTGCGCCAGCCGGCGCGGGTCAAGGTGAGCAGGTTGGTGCCGACGCCGCCGCCCTTCATGGCCGGTTCGGCGTCGCCGAATTCGTCGCGTACCCAGCGGCCGATGCCCTGTTCGATGTCGCGGCCCAGCACCGTGAAAATCATTTGCAGCGCGGTGAGCCGCTCGCTCCTGGCCTGCATGTGCGTGCGGGTGCTGGAGACTTGATTGAGCGCGGTATAGGCGATGGCGGCCAGCACCGCGAAAATGGCCAGCGCCACCAGCAGCTCGAGCAAAGTGAAGCCGTGCTGCGCGCGGCGGGCCGTCATGGCGGCGCCGCCGGCGGCGCGGGTTTACCGAGATACGCCACCGCGTCGGCCAGCACGGTGGCGCGGCGTTTGTCCGCGTAAGCGGTCACATCGAGGCGCAGCACATCGGGATCGTCGGTGCCGGACGCTTTCACTTCCCACGACCAGGCGTGGTCGGCCATCAAGCTTTCGCCGTGCTGGATGCCGGGATTCGGCCATTCGCCGCTCACTTGCAGCTCGGCGACCTTGTTCATCACCACCCAGTGGGCGAGCGTGCGGTCGCGCAGATAAGCCGCGTTATTGACGAAGGCGCTCACCGCCGCGACCACCGCCGCCACCGCGGTGGCGATCACCGCGAGCGCCACCAGGATTTCGATGAGGGTGAAACCGCGAGCGCGGGACGGAAATTTATTCATCGGCGGGTGCGTTCACTCGCACGTCGCCGCGGGCGGTGGCGGTGATGTGATAACCGCCGCCGGCTCCGCTCTTGCGCAGGGTGAGATCGAAAGGCGACATCTCGCCGCTGGACAGCAGAAATATCCTCGGCGGCGTTTCTTTCTCTTCTTCCTGCGCCTGGCCGGCGAGAGTGAGGTGTTCGCCTTCCAGTTCGACGTCGATCACCAGATCCTGCGGCAACTCGCGCCGCCGCAATAATTCATCGCCGGCCACCGGCTGCCACTTCTCGCCGTCGAAGGTGACGAAGGCGTAGCCGTCGCTCTCTAACTCCACGGCGAATTCCTGACCTTGCGACACCGCCTCCTGGCCGGCGAGACGGATCAAGGCGGCGAGGCGTTGCGCTTCATCTTGCAGCGACGTGTCGCCGCGGCTGATCGACAACACCGCGAAGCTGATCAGCACGCCGATGATGAGCATCACCACCAGCACTTCCAGCAAGGTGAAGCCGCGCGCGCGGCACGGCGGGGAGGCAGACGGGCGGCGGGCGGTCACGGGCACACGCCGTTATTCCAGGCTCCAGTTGCCGATGTCGGCGTCCATGCCTTCGCCGCCGGCTTGCGCGTCCCGCCCCAGGCTGAAGATATCGACCGGACCGTGCGCACCCGGATTGAGGTATTGATAAGGATGGCCCCAAGGATCCTTGGGCAGGCGGTCCATGTAACCGCCCTCTTTCCAGGCCGCGGCATCGGTGGGTTTCTGCACCAGCGCCTCGAGGCCGGCGTCGGTGCTGGGATAGGTGTGGTTATCCAGCTTGTAGAGATTGAGAGCGCTCTCGAGGGCGCGGATGTCGGCGTGGGCCTTGGTGATGCGCGCGGTGTCGGGACGGTCCATGATGCGCGGCACCACGATGGCGGCGAGGATGCTGAGGATCACCACCACCACCATCACCTCGATCAAAGTGAAGCCGCGCTGCGCGGCGCGCGCCATGGGAAAATATTTATCGCCGGTCGTTTGTTGGTTCATGATGTCACACCTGTCTCTCCGCCTTTATCGAGCGCCGTTCAGCATACCACGGCGACCATGACGCTTGAATTAAGCCGCCGCCGCGTTATTTCACCAGTTGATTGAGATCGAAAATCGGCAACAAAATCGCCAGCACGATCACCAGCACCATGCCGCCCATGATTAAAATCAGCAGCGGTCCGAACAATTCGGTGATGGTGGTGATCAGTACTTCCATCTCCCGTTCCTGCGCGTCCGAGGCCCGTTCCAGCATCTCCTCCAATTTACCGCTGGATTCGCCGCTGGCGATGAGATGGACGGTCATCGGCGGGAAATAACCGCTGCGTTCCAGAGCGGTGTGCAAGGCGGCGCCCTCGCGCACCCGCCGCGCCGCCTCGTCCACCGCCGCGCGCATCGGAATATTGCTCACCACGCTGGCGGAAATGCGCAAAGCCTCCAGCACCGGCACGCCGCTGCCGGTGAGGATGCTGAGGGTACGGGCGAAGCGCGCGGTGTTCAGCCCGCGCACCAGGCGCGAAATCATCGGCAGGCGCAGCAAAAATTGATGGTAGCGGCGCTTGGGTCCGCCGCGCCGCAACAACATGCGGATCAGGGTCAGCGCCGCGACTAAGACGATCAGTACCCACAAACCGTAGGCGCGAGTGAAATCGCTCACCGCGATCAGGGAACGCGTCAACAGCGGCAACTTCTGGCCGATGCCTTCGAATACCTGCACGATTTGCGGCACCACGTATACCATCAAAAAAGTCACCACCAGCAGCGAGACGCCCAATACCAGCACTGGATAAATCAGCGCCATGGTGGTTTTCTGCTGAAGGGTTTGGCGGGTTTCGGTGTAATCGGCGAGGCGTTCCAGCACGCTGTCGAGGTAACCCGACTGTTCGCCGGCCGCCACGGTGGCGCGATAGAGATCGGGGAACACATGGGGAAAATCTTCGAAGGCGGTCGCCAGCGTATGACCTTCCATGACCCGCGCCCGCACCGCCATCAGCATGCTTTTCAAGCGCGGCTTTTCAGTCTGCCGCGACAAAGCCTGCAACGCTTCTTCAATCGGCAAGCCGGAACGCACCAGGGTGGCGAATTGACGGGTGATCAGCGCGAGATCGACCGGGCTGATCCGTCGCTGGAAAATGCCGCGCCGCACTTGATTGCGTGCCTCGCGCTGGCGGACTTCCACCACCGCCAACGGCGACCAGCCCTGCTCGCGCAACTGTTGGCGGATCTGCCGCGGGGTATCGGCCTCGAGCACGCCCTTGCGTTCCTTGCCGGCGGGGTCCAGCGCGGTGTATTCGAACGCGCCCATGCTTTTTAAAACCGAGCGGCGAGTAGTAAGTGGCAAGTAGCAAGTGCAAGAGAACCGCCGCGTGCGCCCTTGCTACTTGCTATTTGCTGCTCGACTTTAATCTTCATGCGTCACCCGCAATACTTCTTCGAGCGACGTGTCGCCGTTCAGCACCCGTCGCATGCCGTCCTGAAACAGATTGCGGTGACGGGCGTGAGAATAGGCTTCGAGCTCCTGTTCACCGGCGCCGTCGTGAATCATGCCGCGCATTTTCTCGTCCACTTCCAGCATCTCGTAGATGCCGGTACGGCCGCTGTAGCCTGAATGGCCGCAAACTTTGCAGCCGCCCGGACTGTATAAAACCGGTGGCGCGGCGGCGTCGAAACCGAAACGCGCGCAGTCCACTTCCGTCGCGGGAGAAGGCTGCTTGCAATGGCGGCACAACAAACGCACCAGCCGCTGCGCGAGCACCCCGATCAGACTGGACGACAGCAGAAACGGTTCGACACCCATGTCGCGCAAGCGGGTCACCGCACCCACCGCGCTGTTGGTGTGCAAAGTGGAAAGCACCAAGTGGCCGGTGAGACTCGCCTGCACCGCGATCTCGGCGGTTTCCAAATCGCGGATTTCGCCCACCATCACCACATCCGGATCCTGGCGCAGGATAGCGCGCAGGCCGCGAGCGAAGGTCATTTCGACGCGGGTGTTGACGTGGGTCTGACTGACGCCGTCGAGATAATATTCCACCGGGTCTTCGACGGTCATGATGTTGCGGCGGCGGTCATTGAGCCGGGTCAGCGCGGCGTACAAGGTCGTGGTTTTACCGGAACCGGTGGGGCCGGTGACCAGCATGATGCCATGCGGCCGGCGGATTATTTTGTCGATCAACGCCAAGGCGCCGGCGGCCATGCCGAGGTGTTCCAAATCCAGACGCCCCGCCTGTTTGTCCAGCAGACGCAACACCACCCGCTCGCCGTGGCCGGAGGGCAAAGTGGAAACGCGCACGTCCACCGGCCGGCCGGCGATGCGCAGGCTGATGCGGCCGTCCTGCGGCAGGCGTTTCTCGGCGATGTCGAGCTTGGCCATGACTTTGATGCGCGAAGTGATCAGCGGCGCCAGCACCCGGCGCGGTTCCAGCACCTCGCGCAAAATGCCATCGACGCGGTAACGCACCACCAGCCGGTGTTCGTAGGGTTCGATGTGAATGTCCGACGCGTTTTCTTTCACCGCCTGGGTGAGCAATGCGTTGAGCAGGCGGATGATCGGCGCGTCGTCTTGGCTTTCCAGCAGGTCTTCCGGTTCCGGCAATTGCTGGGCGATGCGATACAAGTCCATGTCGTCGCCCATGTCGCCCATGATGTCCATGGCTTCGCTCGACCCTTGTTCGTAGGCCTGGCGCAACAGGTAATCGAATTTGTCGCTGTCCAAGGTCTGCAAACTGACCGGCGCGCCGAGATAACGGCGCACTTCGGCGAGAGCGGCGGCGTTGACGTCGGGTCGGCACCACACCACGGCGCGGCCGTTCTCCCATAAATTGACCAGCACGCCGTGGCGCTTGGCGAAGGCGAAGGGCAGGCGGCGCTGGACCGGCGGTTCCGCCGGCGCGACGGGCGCGGTCTCGGGAGTGATGTCGTCAGGCATCACGCTCATGTCATTCCTCACGCGGTGGACGCGGTTGCGGCGCGCTCCCCGCAAAAGGCGCCGGCAAATCCATCCGCTCGTCGAGGGTGGGCATCAGCGGCGATTCTTCATCCGGCAGTAAGGACACTCCCTTCTCGCGGAGTTGCAATTGCTTGGCGCGCATCAGGTTGTATTTGTTACCGGAGTTCTGCGCCAAGAGGCTTTCATCGCGCATGATGACCGGATGCAGAAACACCATGAGATTGGTTTTATCCTTACTGGTGGATTTGTAACGGAACAAAGCGCCCAGCACCGGCAGGTCACCGAGGCCGGGCACTTTTTGCACGCTCTCGCGGAGATCGTCTTTGATTAAGCCGCCCAGGACCACCACTTCACCGTCATCCACCAGCACCGTGGTGCGGATGGAGCGGGTGTTAGTGATTAAGTCGGAGGCTCCCGTGACGCCGGCCGCCAGGCTGTCGACCTTTTGTTCCACTTCCAAGCGGATGGTATTGCCCTCGTTGATCTGCGGTTTGACCTTGAGGGTGAGGCCGACATTCTCGCGGTTAATGGTCTGGAAGGGCGTGGTCGGTGTCGAACCGCCGCCGGTACTGGAGAAAGAGCCGGTAAGGAAAGGCACGGTCTGGCCGACCACGATCTCCGCCTCCTGGTTGTCGAGGGTCAGCAAGGTCGGGGTGGACAATATATTGGTGGCGCCGTCGCCCTGCAGCGCGCGCACGATCGCCGCGAAATTAAGGCCGCTATTGAAGCGGCCGAGACCGAAGGTCAAGCCTTCGGGCAGACTCGGCGTGCCGGCGATGATGCCGCCGGCGATGTCATTGAGGCTGGAACCGGTGCCGTTGCCGAAATTGGTGGCGCCCACCGGACTGTTGCCCTTCGAGGTGCCATCCACCGCCCATTGCACGCCCAATTGCGCGGCACGGTTCACCGAGATTTCCGCGATCACCGATTCCACCAGCACCTGGGCGCGCCGTACATCCAATTGGCGAATCACCGCCTGCAAAGACCGGTAAATTTCTTGCGGCGCGGTGATTACCAGCGCGTTGGTGCTCTCGTCGGCTTGCACGGTGAAGCCCGCGCCTTTGCCGGCCGCGACCGCGGTGGCGCCTTTTTTAGCCTGTTCTTCCTGCTGCACGCTCTGACCGATGCCGGTGAGCACCGGCACCAGTTCCTTGGCGTTGGCGTAGCGCAGATACACCACGTGAATGTCGCCTTCGCGTTCCAGCGGAATGTCGAGGTGGGAAATGATGGCGCGGATGCGCAGACGGTTGGATTTGCCGCCGCTCAATAAAATACTGTTGCTGCGCTCATCGGCCATCAGAGTCGAGCGCGAGTCGGGCAGCTCGCCGCCCTGTCGCTGCTGGGCACTTTGCTGGTTTTGCTGTTCGAGGGCGGTGAGAATGCGCACCACTTCAACCGCCGCCGCATAACGCAATGAAATCACTTCGATCTCGTTTTCCACGCTGGGCAGATCGATGCGCTCGATGATCTCGGCGATGCGGTCGATGGAGGCGGCGCGGTCGGAGACGATGAGGACATTGCTGGGCGGATAGGCCACCATATGCCCCTGCTGGGGAATCAGCGGCCGTAATATCGGCACCAACTGGGCGGCCGGCACGTTGTTCAAGACCATGACCCGGGTCACCATCTCGTCGCCGCGCAGGCCATCACGGCCGCCCGACACCGGCACGCCCGATTGCTTGGCGTTGACGTCGGGCATGATCTTAATCACCCCGCCAGCGGGGACGGCGGCGAAGCCGTGCACCTGCAGCACCGAGAGAAACACCTGGTAGATTTCGTCTTTGTTGAGCGGTTTGCCGGAGACGATGGTGACCTTGCTCTTGACCCGCGGGTCCACCACGAAATTGCGGCCGGTCTGCTCGGCCACCCAGCTGATCACCGCGTCGAGTTCGGCATCTTTGAAATTGAGCGTCACCGACTCGGCGCCGGCCGACGGTATCGCCAGCGCCAGCCAGGCCAACAGCGCGGTCCACGCCCAGCATCGACCCTTGGCGCACGCTTCCTTGTTGTTATTGCTGCAACTGTCCATCTTGTTGTTTACCTCTGCAAGCCACCGCTTGCCATCCTGTTAACTCTATCGGTCCGGCGCGGGAGTCCGGGACAAGCCGGCTCCGCGCTCGGGATCTATATCATTCGCCTATGGGAATGCTGATCGACTGCTGCGCGCCATTGCGCAATAAATCGACGGTGACCTGCGAAGCCGAACCGATGGTGCGCATCAGTTCCAGACGTCCCTGCGGATTCACCACGCTGACTCCATTGAGGGCGGTGATCACATCGCCGCTCTGCAAACCGAATTTGGCGAACAAGGCCGCGTCCTGGCCGGGCCGCACCCGGTAACCCACGAAACGGCCGCCCTGCCGGAAAGGTTCGCCCTGCAGCAAGGCGGCCAAGGCATGCGGGTCTTGCAAAAACTGGCCGCGCAATTGCTGGAGCGCTATGCCCGCATCGGGCGCCACGTCCGCGTTCATCACCGGCGCGTCCGGCATCACCGGCGGCGGATTCTGCATTCCGGCCGACGGCATCGGCGCGGTGCCGATCTGCAAGCCCTGCGGCAGCGCTAAGGTTTCGAAACGGCCGCCGCGCGATAAAATAATCTGCTGAGGATGGACTTCGTTGAGAACCGCCCCGCCGGGCAATTCATCCCCTACCCGAAAGAAATCTTCCTTGCCGGCGGGATCGGCGATGATCGCGCTGGCGCTCTTCGGATCACTGGACGCCACCACCCCGCGCAGTTGTAAGTTCAAGGCCGTCTCTGGAATCGGCGCGTTGCCGGCCGGCGCAGCCCCGGCCTGCGAACTGCCCAATAAATGACGGGCCGCGATAGCGCGACTCAAAGCCAGGGGGTCCACCAGCTGCGGCGCGGCGGCGGGTTGCGCTACATCCACCGATACCGGAACCGATGCTTCCGGCGGCGGCGGTAAAAACAGCCACGTCATGCGCGCGGCGCTGTAGGCCAATAGAGTAACCGCCAGTCCCGTCGCCATTATTGGCAAGCGGTTTGCCGCGGCTCCGTTCGTCAATATGCTT
>CAKKSB010000100.1 GCA_919903055.1 Gammaproteobacteria bacterium
TTAAACGGCGCTGGGCGGGGCGATGTCCGCCTAGCGCGGCGGAAAATGGTGGAGTATCTGGCGAATCGCCGTCCCGACATGGGCATTCATGGAAACATCCGGTTCATCCAACTTGGCGGGAACCGCTTCCATCAGCCAAGCGCGCCAGACCAAACGCCGAGTCCGGCCATCGTGGATTTCCACTTCCAGGGTTCCGGCGCCGGCGGGATCGATCGCGCTCACGCGGTAACTTACGAAAAAATCCGGCGAACCCAAGGTTTGATATTTGTAGGCGCGCGCGGTCAATTCCCGATGCACGCTGTCGCGGATCGCCGCATCGAGCCGGAAAGCGGCCATATCGTCCACCGACACCCCGCGCTTTTCGGAAGCCATCCAATCGAAGGTTTTATAGACACGCAGCGGCGCATCGGCCTCGTATTGGGTTTTGACCGAATCAACCGCACAAGCGGTCAATAACCATAACACCGCGCAAAATGTGATGCCCCGACGTGCCACGCCCCCTCCGCTTATCCGCATAGGAAACAAAACAATAACGCGCCCCGCGGCAAGATGCCAGCCTCAGCCTTGAGCAGCGTCCCACGTTCGCTTCCCGTGTTCAAACGGGATGAGCGTAGCACAGGCATAACGCGTCCGCCTTGCAAAATCAATGTAGGGTGGGTAGCGCAAGCGTCACCCACCAACTTGCGCCGTCAGGCGCTCCTTATAGAAGTCGATTTGCGCCGCTACACGACCGCTTGTCAGGTTACGTCCCTGGCGCCGAGGACTGAGGGTGGCGTCGATCAGTATCGTAGTGCGGATGCGTACAACGCGATCCGCCGAATGTGAGGAACAAGGCCATACGGCGGAACGCCCTTCAGGCTTCCGTCCTACCGCACTAAGTTAACGGTTAGCGCCGAGGCCGGCGATCTCGTAAGAAATCGTTCCAAGGGCAGACGAGCGGACCGCAATCCGCCGTCACGGGTAATTATCTTAGACACTTTTACCGAAAATCGAAAATGACGCGGTGTGGGCGAAGCTCAGCGCGCATAGAGTTCAAACCGGTGGGGGCGATAAAACGCGGAATTGATTTCAGCGCACTTGAATACGCGCATAACGTTGCAAATGGGTTCCGTCATCCGCAAACTCGGCCGCCACGGCTCGGGGTAGGCTCCAGCCTGCCGTGGCTGTTCTAATCACAGCCAACCCGGTCAAACATTTTTATTTTTATAAACGGCATCACCTCGGTGTCATGGCTTGCCCGCCGGCAATTCATCACCTTCCTTGGTATAGGCGGGCGGCATATAAAAATTCAGCGTACGCAGTAATTCATCGCCGGTATTTTCTATTTTGTGTTTATCGCCGTGTTCGATGAGCATGAGACTGCCTGGACTGAGGCGGTAACGTTTGCCATTCACCAAAGCGGAGCCGCTACCCGCGACGACATACAACCATTGATCGGCGCCGCGATGTCGGTTTTCCACGTCGCCTTCGGAATCGCCCGGCGCGATGACCATCTCGGCCGCTTGCGCCTTGTCGTTACCTAGCGCCACGCGAAAACCCTTGCCGAATCGTAAATGTTTTCGCTTCATCGCATTACTCTCCTCCTTGAGACGATTAACTGGCCCCTTACGCCATGGCCGCGCTGCTCAAGCGCCGTAATTTTCGCCACGCGATGAAATCACGCACCGCCCAGCCCACGCCCAGCAGAGCGAACATGCTGAGCATCCATGACAACAATCCATGTTCGACCGGCGCCAATCCGCTAGGCAACCCGCCCCAGCCGATCAGTGTCGGCACGAGCACGGCAATCAACAGCCCCAAATTCAAGGTGAGGAACACGTGCAGTACACGTTCATTCTGCGGCAAAACGCGTATCTTATTTTCAATGTACTCGTCGCATGATGTGACGATGATTTCGCCGATCAGCAACGCGGCGATCAATATCGCCGTGGCGCCGTGGAATTCAAACCATGCTAAACCGCCGAACAAACAGGCGTAAATAAATTCGCGCACCCAATGCAAACCGATCTCGTCGCGCGCCTCAACACGGTGCGGCAAGCGTTCGATGATCTCATGATTAACCAGCGTGTCGATTCCGCCGACCATACCTTGAGCGACCAACAATGCCGGCAATAATATTTCCGGTGACAAAGGATTTCTCCAAGACCAGATGCGCGGGGGATATGCAGTAAAAATCAGCCCATCTTTAAAAAGCATAAACCATCGATAAGGGGTTTGTCATTTTTGTTATGGAAAAATTCTAAATTGGTTTTCTGAAAATACACCTTGGAATCCAGGTAAATTATCCGTGCTGATCTTTCGATAAGCATTCGCCTGGCTCATTTCAATCGCGCCCACACCTTGCGTTTCACCAAATACAGCAAGCCCGTGAGTAAGGCCAAATACGCGATCGTGTAATATCCCAAGCTCTTCCGTTCGTCGGCGCGCGGATCGGCCGCCCACATTAAAAACGCCGCGGCCTCGTTGGCCTGGATTGCCAGCGCCGCGCGCTGCGTCGAGTCGGCACCGCTCCAACCGAGGATGTCGGGCATGCGGATACCGGGATAGAGGTGATTATTTATCTCGCCGGTTTGATCTTGATAAAAACCGGTCAACAACGTGTAAATGTAACGCGGACCACCTTCACGGGCCTTGGCCAGCAATGACAAATCGGGCGGCACGCGGCCGTAGGCTTGTTCGCTGACCTCGGCAGGCGTCAATGCGAGCAGCGCGCTTTCCAGATTGCCCATACTCATGACTTCTTCGCGGCTGAAGTCCAATTTGAGTAAGTCGCGATAATGCAGATATTTCACGCTGTGGCAGGATAAACACCTGCTGGTGACCGTGACCGCGCCGCGGCGCAGCGCGGCGGGACTGGAGTCGAGATCGACATCCTTAAGTGCGTTTTCAGCCCAGGCAGTCGACGCTGCGCACAGCAGGACGCAGATCAACGCGCGCAACTTCATTGCCGCGTTTCTCGGCGCGGCCGCAGTTCGGTGTCACTGTCGAGCAGCGCTTGCAAGGCCGGCGGCAAGCCGCGCGCACGCAGCCAGCGTTCTTCCCAACGCGAATAAAAAGGCAGGGTGAGAAAGACCGCGAAATAGATCACGGTCGCCGCCACGTCGATTTGAAATATCACTCCGCCGGGCGGCTGGCTGCCGACATAAGCCAGTACCGCTACGTCCACCACGAAAATATAAAACACCACGCGGTAAAGCGGCCGGAAACGCGCACCGCCCGGAATGCGCGAGCGGTCGAGAAAAGGCATGGCGGCGAAGATCAAAATAGACAAGGTCATCGCCACCACGCCGCCCAGCGCGTCGGGAATGGCGCGCAGAATGGCGTAGAACGGCAGGAAATACCATTCCGGCACGATGTGTGGCGGGGTCCGCAGAGGATTGGCCGGTGTGTTGTTGGCCGCTTCGATGAAAAACTCCGGCGCGAAGAATACGAAACCGCAGAAAATGATTAAAAATACGCCCAGCCCGAATAAATCTTTGGCGGTGAAATAAGGATGAAAGGGAATGTTGTCCTTATCGGCGAGATTGATGCCGGACGGGTTGCTGCTCTTCACGTGATGCAAGGCCATCAGGTGAATCAGCACCATACCCACGATAAAAAACGGCACCAGGTAGTGCAAGGCGAAGAAACGGTTCAAGGTGGCGTCGCCCACCACGAAATCGCCGCGCAGCCACAACACGATTTCATCGCCGATCAGCGGCGTGGCGCCGAACAGGCTGGTGATGACCTGCGCGCCCCAAAAGGACATCTGCCCCCACGGCAGCAGATAACCCATGAAGGCGCTGGCCATCAGCAGAATCAACAACACTTGGCCGCTCCACCACATCAGCTCGCGCGGCGCGCGATAAGAACCATAATAAAGCGTGCGCGCCATGTGAATGAAGATCACCGCGAAAAAAGCCGAGGCGCCGGTGGAATGAAGATAACGGATCAGCCAGCCGTAATTAACCTCGCGCATGATGTGCTGCACGGAATCGAAAGCAAGATCGACATCGGGCTTGTAGTGCATGGCGAGAAAAACTCCGCTGATGATTTGCAGCAGCAGCAAAAAACCGGCGAGGAAACCGAAGTTCCACCAGTAACTGAGATTGCGCGGCGTCGGGTAATGGGTGAGAGCGTGTTTGATGAAGGCAGTCAGCGGAAACCGTTGATCGATCCAAGTAATGAGACGCTGCGACATGACCGGCGTTCCTATCCGATGACGATTTTATCCGGCGCGGCGAAATGGTAGGGCGGCACCTCGAGATTGCGCGGTGCCGGACCGTGCAGAATGCGGCCGCTGTTATCGTATACGCTGCCGTGACAGGGACACAGCCAGCCACTTTCGGTTTTGTTGGGCACGCACCCCAAATGAGTGCAAATGCCCACCACCACCAGCCACCGCGCATCCCGCACTCGCGTCTGATCCGGCGCGGGATCGCGGCCGCCCTCGGACTGGGCCATGGCCGCGATCTGTTCCGGTGTGCGGTGCACCACGAACACCGGCTTGCCGCGCCACGCCACCGTGCGGGTCGCGCCCGCCGCCATCCCGCTCAAATCCACGTCAGTAGCGGCCTGAGCCTGCACGTCCAAAGTAGGATTCATGCTGCTGATGAAAGGCCAACAGGCCGCGGCAACGCCCACCACGCCGACGGTGCCGGTAGCCGTTAAAAGAAAATCGCGGCGCTCCTCGTCTACTTCATCACTCTCCGCCATTGCCTGGTCCTCAACCACACCCATGGCCGCCATGGCGCACAGGCCGGCAATAATAAGCTTAGATCAGATTGGCGGATCGCGCTTGGAACTCACGAATAATCGGCGCCGTCATCAACGGGATTTATGCGGCTCGACCACCAGCCCATCACTTAACCAAGAACCGGCGATTCGGTTTATCATCAAGGTTTTGGCCGTGGGCGGGAGTAGCGCTGGTCGCGGTCGCTTAACTTAATTTGGCCAACACATGGCTCCTTCGCCTGGGTGCCGTCATATCAATTCGACTGCATGTGAAGTGGGAGCTATTCAACCAGAGGATGATGAAATGCGAGCAACTGCTGAATTACAGGTTATCCCGCTTGGCCGCGGCGTCTCCGTTAGACGCGAAATTACCCGTATAGTCGAGTTATTTCACGAGTATGACTTTATTATTGAGACCCACGCCTCAGGCACCAATATTGAGGGCGAGCTGGCGGAGATTCTCGCCGCCGTCGAAAAAATACATGAAGTGTTGCATCAAGAAGGCTGTGTTCGTTTGGTGAGTTATTTGAAATTGGAAACCCGTACTGACCGAGCGCCGACCTTGGCGGGCAAGCGGCTGTGAAGTAAAAAAATCCAGCGGATTTATGCGCCGAGCGAGTGAGCATGCTATGCATCTCATGCGGGATATAACCTCAAGCGACAGGTAATTAGCAGAATGGTTTTATCAACGCAAATATTAGTCACCTTGAAAGTACATGAGATTTTGCGCACGGCGCTGCAATCCGGCGTGCCGCGGGTCGAGTGTTCGCTGGACTTGGACCGGACGCTGACGCATGTTGAAGTGGCCAGTGAAGGCTGGATCTGGCAAGGCCGATCATTTCCCTATCTCGAAACCTGTAACGAACGCACCATCTACTATTGGGACGACGGCGCGTTTCAACCGGTGTCGCGCTACACGATGTCGCTGATCAAATTAGTGTCGACGCATTGGGGGCCGCCGACTTTCGAGATCGACGGCGTCAAGATGTTGCCCACGGCGCAAACCTCGCCTTATGCGGACGCCGAACGCAAGGTTGCTTTGATACAACCGCGCGGCAAGGTGATTCTGGATACTTGCGGCGGTCTCGGTTATTTTGCCGCGTGGTGTCTAAAGGGACTGGCCAAGCAAGTACTTTCTTACGAGAAAAATCCTGACGTGATGTGGTTACGGGAGTTGAATCCCTGGTCTCCCAAGGCCGGCGAGGTATTGAGCTTGACGCTGGGCGACATAGTCGAGCGAATCAGGTTACTGCCCAATGACTCGGTCGACGCCATTTTGCACGACCCGCCACGCTTCGGTATCGCCGGCGAACTTTATTCTCAGGTTTTTTACGATCAGCTCGCCCGGGTGTTGCGGCGCAAAGGCATGCTGTTTCACTACACCGGCACGCCGAACAAATTGACCAGCGGCCGCGATGTGCCGAATGAAGTGGCGAAACGTTTGCGGAAAGCCGGTTTCGTCGCGGAGTTGAGCGGCGATGGCGTGTTGGCGGTCAAGAGCTGAGAGAGTCGACGCGGGGTGGTTACCCGCTTAGCGGCGTAAGCCACCGATTGCGTCGTTAAGCACTCTTAAAAAATTAGCGTGTCGCCGCGCAAGGTTTGGCGGGTTACGCGAACTACGCTAACCCACCCTGCATTGATGATGGTTCATGCGGAATGCGCTTCCCAAGATAAGACACGGCGCTCAATCCCAGCGCGGATCGCGAACCTGCACCATGCCTTCATGGATGCGCACCGGAAAGGTGGTGACCGCTTCGTAAGCGGGGGGCGCGGTGACGGCGCCGGTCCTGATGCAAAACCGCGCGCCGTGGCGGGGACAGATGATTTCATCGCCTTCCAGCTTCGCGTCGGCCAGCGGCGCGTAATCGTGGGTGCAGACGTCTTCGATGGCGTAAAACTCGCCGTTCAAATTGAACACGGCGATCTGCACGTCGTCCACGTCGATGATGCGCCGCGTCCCCGGCGTCAACTCGGCCACTGCGGCGACCGTTACCCAATCCGACATCGCAATCCGCCTCGTTAGAACAACCCGGCCTGCAAACGCGCGGCCTCGGTCATGCGGCTTTGATCCCACTGCGGTTCGAACACCAGCTCGACGTTGACGTCGGTGACGTTGGGCACGCTTTTCACTTTGCTGGCCACGTCGGCTTGCAGTATCGAGCCCATGCCGCAGCCCGGCGCGGTGAGGGTCATTTTGATGTCGATGCGATTACCACCTTCCGGCAGCGGCACGATAGCGCATTCGTAGATCAAACCCAGCTCGACGATGTTGATGGGGATCTCCGGGTCATAACAAGTGGCGAGCTGTTCCCACACCAGTTTTTCATCCACCGTGCCGTCGCCGGTGAGTTCGGCGGAATCGGCGGAGGTTTCTTGTAACGACTTGCCGAGCGCGTCGGCGTCTTTGCTGTCGATGCGCACCAGGCTGCCTTCGACATAACAGGTGTAACTGCCGCCCAAAGCCTGGGTGATGGTCACCTGCTGGCCGGCGGGCAGGGTCACCTGCGTCCCGGCGGGGATCAACACCGCTTCGCAATCGCGGGTCAAGGATACGATTTCATTGCTGCGCATGGTTATTCCGTCGTCACCGCGTGATCCTGATTGGCCAGCGCCGCGTGCAGGGTGTGCCAGGCCAAGGTCGCGCACTTGACGCGCGCGGGATACTCGCGCACGCCGAGCAGCACCGTGAGCTTGCCGAGGGACGCGGTGTCGTCGTCGGTAGCGGCGTTGGTCAGCAGATCGTGAAACCGCCCGAACAAGGTTTCGGCATCCGCCACCTTCATGCCCTTCAATCGCTCGGTCATCAGCGAGGCGGAGGCGGTGGAGATGGCGCAGCCCATGCCTTCGAAACGCACGTCGCTGATGAGCTCGTTTTCCACTTTGAGATACAACGTCAGCCTATCGCCGCACAGAGGATTGTGGCCCACCGCATGACGATTGGCGCCCTCCAGCTTGCCGAAATTGCGGGGGTGGCGGTTGTGATCGAAGATCACCTCTTGATAAAGATCGCGGAGGTCGGACATCAGCCGAATACCTCGTTCACTTTGTGCAGGGCCGCGATGAGGCGATCGACGTCGTCGCGGGTGTTGTACAAGGCCAACGACGCGCGGGCGGTCGCCGGCACATTGAAATAGTCCATCACCGGCATGGCGCAGTGATGGCCGGTACGGATCGCCACGCCTTCGTGGTCGAGTATGGTGCCGATGTCGTGGGGATGGATACGCCCCAGCACGAAGGACAAAATCGCCGCCTTGTCGCGCGCCGTGCCGATCAGACGCAGACCGGGAACCTGCAAGGCCTGTTCGGTGGCGTAGCGCAGCAAATGGTCTTCGTACTGGGCGATGGCGTCCAAACCGACGGCCGTCACGTAATCGATGGCCGCGCCGAGGCCGATGCCGCCGGCGATGTGCGGCGTGCCCGCCTCGAATTTGTAGGGCAGGCTGTTGTATTCGGTCTTCGCGAAGCTGACCATGCGGATCATGTCGCCGCCGCCCTGATAAGGCGGCATGGCCTCCAGCAATTCGCGTTTACCGTACAACACGCCACTGCCGGTGGGGCCGTAGAGTTTATGGCTGGAAAACACGTAGAAATCGCAATTCAAGGCCCGCACGTCCACCGCGGCGTGGGCCACGGCCTGAGCGCCGTCCAGCAGCACCACCGCGCCCACCGCGTGGGCGGCGGCGATGATCTCTTGCACCGGATTGATGGTGCCGAGGGCGTTGGAGATATGCACCACACCCACCAGCTTGGTCCGCGGCGACAGCAGCTTGTGAAACTCGTCGAGGATCAGTTCGCCCGCGTCGTTGATGGGCGCGACCTTCAACAGCGCGCCGGTCTGCTCGCACAACATCTGCCAGGGCACGATATTGGAATGATGCTCCATGGCGCTGATGAGAATTTCATCGCCGGCTTTGAAACGATTGCGGCCGTAACTCTGCGCCACCAGGTTGATGCCCTCGGTGGCGCCGCGCACGAAGACGATCTCGCGCAGATCGGCGGCGTTGATGAAGCGCCGAACCTTTTCGCGCGCGCCCTCGTACGCGTCGGTGGCGCGCTGGCTCAGGGTATGCACGCCGCGATGAATATTGGCGTTGTCGGCGCTGTAATAATGCTCGATCGCTTCAATCACCTGCCGCGGTTTTTGCGTGGTGGCGGCGTTGTCGAGATACACCAGCGGCCGGCCGTGCACGGTTTGATTCAAGATCGGAAAATCGGCACGCAGGCGCACCGCGTCCAGGCCGGCCGGCGCCGTGATCTCGATCCGTTCCTTGGGAGTGCTCATAAAAATTCCTCGATGGCGGGTCCGCCGGGGAGGCGGGCGATCACCGCTTGCCGCAGATAGGCGCGGATCGCCGGCAGCTGCACGCGGTCGATGATCTCGCTGGCGAAGGCGTAGGTCAGCAGACTGCGCGCCGCCGTCTCGTCCATGCCGCGCGAGCGCAGATAAAACACCGAGTCGGCGTCCAGCTGGCCGACCGTGGCGCCGTGTGCGCACTTGACGTCGTCGGCGTAGATTTCCAACTCGGGCTTGGTGTCAGCCTCCGCATCGTCGGACAATAATAAATTCTGGTTGCGCTGCCGCGCGTCGGTCTTCTGCGCGTCGGGATGGACGATCACCTTGCCGTTGAATATCCCGCGGCCGTGGCCGTCGAGCACGCCTTTGTAAAATTCATTGCTGGTGCCGTGCGGCTGCAAATGATCGACGCGGCTGTGAGTGTCCACATGCTGGCGGCCGCCGGCCATGTACAAACCGTTCAAGGTGCATTCCACGCCGGGCGCCGCCAATTGCACGTCGATATCGTCGCGCGCCAGCAAGGCGCCCAGCGAGATGGCGTGCGAGGTGAATCGGCTGGCGCGGCCCTGCGTCACGAACACGCCGGAAATATGAAAGGCCTTGGCGCTCTCCTCTTGCAAACGGCAGAGTTCGACATTGGCATTGTCGCCCAACACCACCTCGGTGACGGCATTGGTGAAATACACCGCCTCGTCCAAGGCCACGAAGCGTTCGATGAACGTGGCCCGGCTGTGCTCGCCCGCCGCCACCACCACGCGGGGATGGGTGGCGTGACCGCCTTGCGCCGCGCTGGCGACGAACACGATCTGCACGGGCTGGTCGAGCACCGCGTCTTTTTGTAACGCGATGAAGACGCCGTCGTCGATGAACGCGGTATTGAGCGCGGCGAAGGGATGGCGCTGGATATTCACCGCCTTGCCCAGCGCGGTGCGCACGCCGGAGGACTCGTCGCTCAAGGCCGCGGCCAAAGCGGTGACGCGCACTCCGGCGGGCAGGCCGTCGAGTTGCGACCATTCCGGGCGGTAACGGCCGTCGACGATGACGATGCGGTGGGCGGCGAATTCCGTGTGCAAGACCTGCTGAAGACGCTGTGCATTCAGCGGCGCGGCGGCCGCGGGGACGCAACTGAAGGCGCGTTTCTCGATGGCCGCGGTGCGGGTGTATTTCCAATCCTCG
>CAKKSB010000101.1 GCA_919903055.1 Gammaproteobacteria bacterium
GTGGGCGGGGAAGACTTCACGGTCCGTGGGGGATCGAGCGCCGGGCTGGATCGCCGCAAAGGCGGCCAGGGCGGCTTTAGCGAAGACCTGGCGTACGAGTACCGCATCCCCCTGATCAATCTGTGTGACGGCGCTGGCGGAACAGATTACCCAATGCGAGATGAATCTCCACCGTGTCGCTGTCGACTTCCAACATACGGACGAAACATTCGATGGCCTTATCGGGCTGTTCATTGAGCAGATAATTGAGGCCAGTGAAATAATCGCGGGACAGGGACGGCGGCGGCGCGTTGCGTTTGGCATCGCGTTTGGCCAGTATCCAGCCCGAGGCGGCCGCTACCGGCAATAACAGCCACAGTATCTCGTTCATGGCCTAGGCACGGTCGACACTAGGGCTGGTCTTTGTACGGAATCGTGCGCAGATTGGCAAGTTCTCTTTCCGCCACGTTGACGTTCTTCCGCAAACCGGCCGCTTCGCGTTTCGCCCTCACCACCACGGTCAAACTGGCCGCGATCCCCAGCAAGGCGCCGAAACCCACCGCCATGGCCACGATGAACGCCAAGGGTATTTCGCGGCTGCCGACGTAATAGTTGAAAGGCACGGCTTGAGCATTGAGCAGGGCGAACACCAGGCCCACCAACCCAACGCTGAAATAAACGGCAAATCGAAACAGACGCAACATAGTGCCTCCACTGGACTCGTGCACAAGGAAATATATCTTGCCACGGAACAGCAGTTAACGCGAAAAATTAGCGGGTACGAATCTGTTTGGCGCAGAATATCAGCCGCGGTACGATACCCTGCCGCACGCTACGCTACACGGTTTCGTCACTCCGCCTCAAGATTGTGGAACTGGCCTTTAACCACTGACGGTGAGTCACCGATCAGCATCGGGAAAAATCAATGTAATGTCATGAGCGGCCACAGGCGCCGGCTATTCTAAAAATCGATGAGATGAGGCTAGGGAAGCGAGTTCAAAGTCTACCGGCGAGCGCCGGTATACAGTGGTTTTGAATCGGTGGCGCTGTTTGTCTCCCGCGTTACCGCCGAAGTAACAGCAGTTTCGCCCAGCGGCTAATCGTTTTCGTTGACGCGTTCGCGCAGTTCTTTGCCGGGTTTGAAATGAGGCACGTATTTACCCGCCAACGCCACCGCGTCGCCGGTTTTGGGATTACGGCCGATACGCGGCGGCCGGAAATGCAGACAAAAACTGCCGAAGCCGCGGATTTCGATACGCCCACCCCCGGAAAGGGTCTGGGCCATTTGTTCTGTGAGGGTCTTGACGGCAAACTCCACGTCCTTGGAGGTGAGCTGACTCTGCTTTTGCGAGAGTTTTTCGATCAGTTCTGATTTCGTCATGATGCCTCCCCTGGTTCGCACTCAAGATCAAACCTGTTTTGCAATTCCTTCGCTCGGGAAAACGGTCCGGGTCTCTTGACGAGACCCGGACCCAGGCCTATTGCTAGCCGTTATTGTTGTTTCCCATCTGTTCCTTGAGCAAGTCACCCAAATTGGTACCGCTACCAATGGTGGACCGGCTGTAACCTTCCAGCACCTCGGCCTCTTCATCGGTGTCCTTGGACTTGACGGAGAGGATGATACTGCGGTTCTTGCGATCGACGCCCATGAACTTGGCTTCGATCTTGTCGCCGACGTTCAAGATCGAACGGGCGTCTTCGACGCGGTCGCGAGACAATTCGGAAGCGCGCAAAGTACCTTCGACGGTATCGGCAAGTTCAATGATCGCGCCCTTGGCGTCCACTTCCTTCACCACACCAATGACGATGCTGCCCTTGGGATGCTCGGCCACGTAGTTGGACCAGGGGTCTTGTTCCAGCTGTTTGACGCCCAACGAGATGCGCTCGCGTTCGGAATCGATGGCCAACACCACGGCTTCCACTTCGTCGCCCTTCTTGTAATTGCGCACGGCTTCTTCGCCGGGCACCGACCACGACAGGTCGGAGAGGTGCAACAAACCGTCGATGCCGCCGTCCAGGCCGACGAAGATGCCAAAGTCGGTGATGGACTTGATGTTGCCGACCACCCGATCACCCTTCTTGTGGGTAACCGCGAACTCGTCCCAGGGATTGGCTTTGCATTGCTTCATGCCGAGCGAAATGCGGCGGCGCTCTTCGTCGATGTCCAACACCACCACTTCCACTTCATCGCCAAGGTGCACGACTTTGGAGGGATGAATGTTCTTGTTGGTCCAATCCATTTCGGAGACGTGCACCAAACCTTCCACACCGTCTTCGATTTCGACGAAGCAGCCGTAATCGGCGATGTTGGTGACCTTACCGAACAAGCGGGTGGTGACCGGGTAACGGCGCGCGATATCGACCCAAGGATCTTCGCCCAATTGTTTCAAGCCCAGCGAGACGCGTTGGCGCTCGCGGTCGAACTTCAGTACCTTCACGTCGATCTCGTCACCGACGTTCACCACCTCGGAAGGCTGTTTGACGCGTTTCCACGCCATGTCGGTGATGTGCAACAGGCCGTCGACGCCGCCCAGATCCACGAAAGCGCCGTAATCGGTGAGGTTCTTGACGATACCTTTGATGACTTGGCCTTCCTGCAAATTCTCCAGCAGGTTTTCGCGCTCGGCGCCGCTCTCCTGCTCGACCACCGCGCGGCGGGACACCACCACGTTGTTGCGGCGGCGATCCAGCTTGACCACCTTGAATTCCAGCTCTTTGTTCTCGAGGTAGCTGGGGTCGCGCACCGGGCGCACGTCCACCAGGGAGCCGGGCAAGAAGGCGCGGACATCGTCGATCTCGACGGTGAAACCACCTTTGACTTTGCCGGTGAGGATACCCTTGACGGTCTCGCCTGCTTCCAAGGCTTTCTCGAGGTAAATCCAGGTGCGGGCGCGACGGGCTTTTTCACGGGACAGACGGGTTTCGCCGAAACCGTCTTCCATCATTTCCAACGCGACTTCGATCTGATCGCCGACCGCCACCTTTTCCATTCCGTTATCATCGCGGAACTGCTCGATGGGAATGGCGCTCTCGGATTTCAAACCGGAGCTGACGATGATTACGTCGGGACGGATTTCCACGATGGTCGCGGTAACGATAGCGCCCGGCCGCATTCTCTGTGCCGCCAGACTCTGTTCAAATAGTTGTGCAAAGCTTTCGCTCATTGATAAATGACCCTTGGCCCGGCGAACGCCAAAGCCGGTTGTGCCGCGTGATTGCGGCTATGTTAAAACCCGCCTGCCAGGAGACAGAACGGAGCCTGAATTGCCATGGGTAAAACCCATGCAATGCTTTCGAGTTTAGCTTGTTTTACGCGCCGCTTCCCGCCACAACGCTAATATTTGCATCACCACATCATTGATGGCGATACCGGTCGTATCGACCACCACCGCATCGTTGGCGGGTCGCAGCGGAGACACGCTACGCTCGCTGTCGCGAGCATCACGCGTTTCCAAATCGCTCAAAATGCGCTGTAGGTTAGCATCTATCCCTTTTTCGTTCAACTGGTTATAGCGGCGGCGGGCACGCTCCTCGCGGCTTGCGGTGAGAAACAGCTTGAGCTTGGCCTCAGGAAACACCACGGTACCCATATCCCGCCCGTCCGCCACCAGGCCCGGCACCACCTGAAAAGCCCGCTGGCGCTCCAATAAAGCCTGGCGCACCGTCGGCAAGGCTGCCACCACCGAGGCATCGCGCCCACATTGTTCGGTGCGGATGGCATTGTCCACATCTTCGCCTTCCAGCACGATACGACAGTCGACCCCACCGTCCACCGCTTCGAATTCCACGTCGAGATGGGCGGCCAAGGTGGTCAGCGACACCTCGTCTTCCAGCAGTACGGCATGATGTCGCGCCGCCAGCGCCACCAGGCGGTAAAGCGCCCCGCTGTCGAGAAAATGCCAGCCTAATCTGCCCGCCACCAATCGGCTCAGCGTCCCCTTGCCGGAACCGCTGGGGCCGTCGATGGTGATCACCGGTATGGCCTGCTGTTCACGTCCTTGCTCGGTCACGTTCGTTAATCCATCCTGTTATAAATAGTCCATATCCATCTGAAATTTATATATCCATACATGATAGAAATCACGTCAAGTTACCTGCTCAACCTGCAAACCGGCCGCGCCCGCCAAGCCCAGAAAATTGGGGAAGGAGGTGCGTACATTGGCGCAGTCATCGATCACCACCGGCCCGCCGGCGCGCAAGGCCGCCATGGCGAAGGCCATGGCGATACGGTGATCGCCGTGACTGTTAATTCGTCCATCTTTGAGGGCGCCACCCTGTATCACCATGCCGTCGGGGGTGGGTTTGGCCTCGACGCCCAAGGCCGACAATCCATCGGCCATCACTTGAATACGGTCGCTCTCCTTGACGCGCAACTCCTCGGCGCCGGTCAATACGGTCTCGCCCTCGGCGCAGGCGGCGGCGATGAACAGGGCCGGGAATTCGTCGATGGCCAAGGGCACCTGGTCCTCGGGGATGCGGATACCCCGCAACCGGGACGCCCGTACCCGAATGTCGGCCACCGGCTCGCCGCCCACCAACCGTTCATTGCTCAGCGTGATATCCGCACCCATGGCCTTAAGAATATTCACCACCCCGATGCGGGTGGGATTCACGCCCACGTGCTCGAGGGTCAAATCAGAACCCGGTGCGATGGCCGCGCCCACCATGAAAAACGCCGCCGAGGAAATATCGGCCGGCACGTCGATGTTCGCCGCTCGCAAGTGTCCGCCACCCTCCACGCCCACGGTGTGTCCTTCCCGTTCCACTTCATAACCGAAGCCCGTCAGCATGCGTTCGGTGTGATCGCGGGTCGGCGCCGGCTCGGTGACCCAGGTCTGTCCCTCGGCATACAAACCCGCCAACAACAGCGAAGACTTCACTTGGGCGCTGGCCACCGGCATGGAATAGACTATGCCTTGCAAATTCTGTTTGCCAGTGATCCGCAAGGGCGGCGTGCCGCCGGGACTGGTCTCGATCAGCGCCCCCATTTTACGCAGAGGCTCCGCCACCCGCTTCATGGGCCGGCGGGTCAGCGAGGCATCGCCGGTCATCACCACATCGAAAGCCTGTCCCGCCAGCAAGCCCGCCAGCAAGCGCATCGAGGTGCCCGAGTTGCCCATGTACAGCGGCCCGCTCGGTGCGCGCAGTCCGTGCAGGCCCACGCCGTGCACCGTCACCCGGCCGTGCTCGGGACCGTCGATACACACGCCCATGGCGCGGAAGGCGCCGATGGTGGCAAGGCAATCCTCGCCTTCGAGAAAACCGCTGACCTCGGTCACGCCGTCGGCCAAGGCGCCGAGCATGATGGAACGGTGGGAGATGGATTTATCACCGGGCACCCGCACCCGGCCGCGCAAGGCGCCGCCGGCTTCGGCGCGAAACACAATGTTGTCGTTACTGCTCATAGCGCTCGATTATTCCTCAACATAAACCAACTTAAATTAAAATGATCTTCGGCAAACCGGCGGCTTATAGTCAACGTGTACCTAATCAGCCGGTCGGCTTGATCACTCGACCCGTTCCTGCCGGCAAAAACGGTCGCGCGCGGTTTTGGCGCGGGTAAATACCTCGGCGATGGCCTCACCGTCTTCGGCGTCGATGGCGTCGCGCAAGCCGGCGAGGTCGTCGCTAAAGCGATCGAGCATCGCCACCACCGCCTCGCGATTGGCGAGACAGATGTCGCGCCACATCTTGGGATCACTCGATGCGATACGGGTGAAGTCGCGAAAACCCCCGGCGGCGTAACGGAAGATCTCCGCCGTTTCCTGCATGCGCGCCAAGGTATCGACCAGCGCGAGGGCCAACAGATGGGGCAGATGGCTGGTGGCTGCCAACACCTCGTCGTGGTGTTCGACGGCCATGTCCACCACCTCCGCGCCCGTTTGCTCCCACATCCGCCGTACGATTCGGTGCGCCTCGGCATCGGTGCCGGACAAGGGCGTCAAGATCACCCGGCGGCCTTGAAACAGTTCGGCGAAAGACGCTTCCACCCCGCTCTTTTCCGTGCCGGCGATGGGATGGCCTGGCACGAAGCGCGCCGGTACTGTGCCGAACACCGCTTGCGCCGCCGCCACTACACTGCCTTTGGCGCTGCCGACATCGGTGATCACCGCGCCGGCGCTCAAGGCCGGCGCGATGCGGCGCAACACCGGCTCCATCATGCCCAGCGGGACCGCGAGCACCACGACATCGGTGCCGCTCACCGCCAAGGCGGGATCGCTGTGATAACGATCGATCACGCCCAATTCCACCGCTCTGCGTAAAGCGGCCTCATCGCGGCCGCAACCCACCACCTCGGCGCAGGCGCCGGCGCGTTTCAACGCCCGCGCCAAGGAACCGCCGATCAGACCCACGCCGATGATGCAGAGACGGTTAATCATGGGATGTGCTCTGAAGAAGACCCGCTGAAAAAATCAGCGCATCCCGTTCACCCTTCAAACTCACCCGCCGCGCGCCCTGGGTCGGGCTGCTTGGGGCGGGGATGAAGGCGCGCTGGGCGCGGCGGCGGGTCATGGCGTCGGACTTGAGTGAATGAGGTCCGGCTGCTTACAACGTCCGGCCCAGCGAAACGGCGATGGCCTGCAACTCGCCCATCAGCTTGGCCAACTCCGGCGGGCTCAAGGCCTGATCTGCATCGCACCACGCCTCTGACGGACAGGGATGCATTTCGATAAGCAGACCGTCGGCGCCGGCCGCCACCGCGGCGCGCGCCAGTGCCGGCACCATCCAGGCCTTGCCGCCGGCGTGGCTGGGATCGACGATCACCGGAAAGTGGGTCTCGCGCTTCAACACCGGAATGGCGGTGACGTCGAGCATGTTGCGGTAATAGGTCTCGAAGCTGCGCACGCCGCGTTCGCAAAAGATGATGTTGTGATTGCCGCCGGCGGCGATGTACTCCGCCGCCATCAGCCATTCGGAGATGGTCGCCGACATGCCGCGCTTGAGAATCACCGGCTTCTGCACCTTGCCCACTTCCTTGAGCAAATCGAAGTTCTGCATATTGCGGGTGCCGATTTGAATCACGTCGACGTCGTGTTCGAGAAAAGTATCGAGCATGCGCACGTCCATCAATTCGGTGACGATAGGCAAGTTGTGCTTATCCGCCGCCTTGCGGAACATGTCCAAGCCTTCCACGCCCACGCCTTGAAAAGTATAGGGACTGGTGCGCGGTTTGAAGGCGCCGCCGCGCATCAGCCGGCAACCTGCCGCCGCCACCGAGGCCGCCGCCGAATCCATCTGCGGCTGGGTCTCCACCGAACACGGCCCGCCGATCACCTGGATCTGATTGCCGCCCAATTTGATGCCGCGGATATCAACTATCGAATCCTCGGGGTGGGAAATACGCGAGACGATTTTGTACGGCTTCATCACCCGCACCACGTTCTCGACACCCGGCAAAACTTCCAAGCCCTCGATATCGATTTGACGCTCGTCGCCGATGGCGCCGACTATCGTCCGTTCGATGCCTTTCGAGACATGGGAACCCAT
Organism: Gammaproteobacteria bacterium; assembly: GCA_919903055.1. Lineage (GTDB taxonomy): Bacteria > Pseudomonadota > Gammaproteobacteria > DRLM01 > DRLM01 > CAKKSB01. Next base: position 7,468 of record CAKKSB010000101.1, read on the forward strand.
GCCCATCGCCTTCAATTTGCCCGACACCGCGTCGATCTGCGCATCGGTGCTGCCCGCATTCATAATGATGATCATGATCGCTTACCTATAAAAAATTTAACCACCAAAAACACAATCGAAGTTAAAAATTCAACCCACTCTAAATTTTCGGCAAAGCATTTACTGCCAAGCACGTCTCACTTTATCTTCGCTGCGCTTTCATAAAATCGCCTGCGGATAAGAACCCAACACCTTCAGCATCGCCGCCGTGCTGACCAATGCCTCCAAAGCCTGGGCGACTTTAGGATCTGTACCATGACCTTCGATGTCGGCGAAAAACACATACTCCCACATTCCGCGCCGCGAAGGCCGCGACTCGATTCGCGTCATTGAAATGCCGTGTTCCGCCAGCGGCGCCAGCAAATCGTATAAAGCGCCCGGTCGGTTGGGCGCCGAGATGAGCAGTGAAGTTTTATCCCGGCCGGAGGCCGCCACCGCCTCGCGGCCGACCACCAGGAAACGGGTGGTGTTGTCGGGTTCGTCTTCGATGTTGCCGGCCAGCACGCGCAGTTGATAAATGTCCGCGGCCTCGCGGCTGGCGATGGCCGCCGCATCCGTCCCGTTCGCGACATGCCGCGCCGCTTCGGCGTTGCTGCTCATGGCGATCCGCTCGACGCCGGCCAGATGTTCGTCCAGCCACTCGCGGCACTGGGCCAGAGCTTGCTGATGGGCATAAACCCGCCGCACCGCCATCAGCTGATCGGCGTTGCTCAAGAGATTGTGGTGAATGCGCAACTGCACTTCGCCGACGATCTTGAGCGGCGAGTTGAGAAACATATCGAGAGTATGAGTGATGACGCCTTCCGTGGAATTTTCCACGGGCACCACCCCGTAGTGGCAGGCAGCCGCCTCGACATCGCGAAATACTTCGTCGATGGCGGCATGGGCCACCGTCGTCGCCGAGCGGCCGAAATGTTTTAACGCCGCCGCTTGAGTGAAGGTGCCTTCCGGCCCCAGATAGGCGATGCGCATCGGCTGTTCGAGGGCGAGGCAGGCCGACATGATCTCGCGGAATAGCCGAGCCATCTCCTCGCCGCTGAGAGGCCCCGGATTGCGGGCGATCACCTTGCGCAATACTTCGGCCTCGCGCTCGGGCCGGTAAAAATTGGCGGCGGGAACGCCGTTCTTGAGTTCCGCCACCTCTTTGGCACACTGGGCGCGCGCGTTGATCAAGGCTTGGATTTGCTCATCCAGGCCGTCGATGCGATCGCGTATCGCCTTGAGTTTATCTTCGCCCATCATCCATCCGTCATGCGGCGCCGATTAAGTGCCGCTATTTTTTACCTATCCAACCATGCGCCGACTATATCCTCTGTCTACTGGCAGAGGTAAAAGGGGTAATCTTAAATATACCTCTATTTATTCTCCTCGCCTTATTCCCGCGGTCAGGGAGGAGGTGCCGTCTAGTTTAATCGAATTGCCGATTACATCGGCGCATTCTTACATCATCCGCACCGAGAGCACTCCCGCGATACCCTTGATGCGCTGCAATACCGTTTCGGTCACCGGGCGATCGACATCAGTCAGGGTATAGGCGATTTCGCCTTTAGATTTATTCAGCATATCGATGATGTTCAGCCCGGCTTCGGCCATGGCGGTGGAAATCTGCCCCACCATATTCGGCACATTAGCATTGGCGATAGCGATACGATGACCGTCGCTGCGCGGCATCACCACTTCGGGAAAATTCACCGAGTTGACAATATTGCCGTTCTCGAGAAATTCGCGCAGCTGATCCGCCACCATCACCGCGCAATTGTCTTCCGCCTCGTTGGTGGACGCGCCGAGGTGCGGCAGCGCAATCACCCGCGGATGGTTTTTCGACAGCTGGGTTGGAAAATCGCAGATATAAGCATGGAGCTTGCCGGCGTTGAGCGCATCCACTACCGCTTGTTCGTCGACGATGCCTTCGCGGGCGAAGTTGAGTATCGTCACGTTCTGTTTCATGAAGGCCAGCCGTCCGCGGTTGATCATGTGGCGGGTCGCTTCGACCAGCGGCACGTGGAAAGTCACCATGTCCGCCTGCGCCAGCAAATCATCGAGGCTGCGCGCCTGCTGCACGTCGGAGGACAAACGCCAGGCGCTTTGCACGGTGATCTGCGGGTCGTAGCCCAGCACTTTCATGCCGAGTTTTTGCGCGGTATTGGCCACCATCACGCCGATCGCGCCGAGACCCACCACGCCCAGGGTACGGCCGGGCAGTTCGAAACCGACGTAATCTTTTTTGCCCGCTTCGACTTGTTTGCTGAGCGCAGCGTCATCGCCTTCCAGCCGGCGGGCATAATCCCAGGCGTGGCAGATGTTGCGCGCAGCGAGCAGCATGCCCGCGACCACCAACTCTTTCACCGCATTGGCGTTGGCGCCGGGCGCGTTGAACACCGGGATACCTTTTTTACTCATTTCCTCGACCGGAATATTGTTAACCCCGGCACCGGCGCGCCCCACCGCCTTCACGCTGGCGGGAAGCGGCATGCCGTGCATCTTGAACGAACGCAGCAGGACCGCGTCAGGATTTTGAATTTCGGAGGCGACTTCATAGCGCTCGCGCGGCAGGCGTTCCAGGCCGACCACCGAGATATTATTGAGTGTGAGTATTTTGTACATGAAACTCCTTTCAAACTCTTTCAACGCAAGGCGCAAATTAAGTTAACGCACTTTTACAAGCATACCTTGTGTTTTTGCGCTTTCGTATTAGGCGTTTTCCTCAGCCGTTACGCCGCGCGAAATCGTTCATGAAATCGACCAAAGTATCGACGCCGGCCTCGGGCATTGCATTATAAATACTGGCGCGCATGCCGCCCACCGAACGATGACCTTCCAAACTCTTGAGTCCGATCTTGCCCGCCTCGGCAAGAAAAGTTTTATCGAGCGCCGCATCTTTAAGAGTGAACGGTACGTTCATCCACGAGCGCGCATTCTTGGCCACCGGATTTTTATAGAAACCCGAAGTATCTATAGCGTTATAGAGTTTATCGGCCTTGCGTTTATTAGTCTCGGCCATAGCTTGCAGGCCGCCCTTCTTCTTCAGCAATTGGAACACCAGGCCGGCGAGGTACCAACCATAAGTAGGCGGCGTGTTATACATCGAACCATTATCGGCGTGGATTTTGTAATCGAACATTACCGGCGTAGTAGACGCCGCATTACCGATGAGGTCGTCGCGCACGATCACCACCACCAGGCCGGCGGGGCCGATGTTCTTCTGTGCGCCGGCATAGATGATGCCGAACTTGCTGACGTCGACGGGACGCGACAATAAAGTCGACGACATATCCGCCACCAGCGGCACGTCGCCGCTGTCGGGCACCCAGTGAAATTCGACGCCGCCGATAGTCTCATTGGGCGTGTAATGCACATACGCCGCGTTGGAGCCGAGCTTCCATTCGCTGCGCGCCGGCACCGAAGTGAATTTATCGGCCTCGCTGCTGGCGGCGACGTTCACTGTGCAAAAACGCTTGGCCTCATCGATGGCTTTCTTTGACCACATGCCGGTGTTGACGTAATCCGCTGACGTTTTACCGCGCAATAGATTCAAAGGCACCATCGCGAACTGGCTGCTGGCACCACCCTGCAGGAACAGCACTTTGTAATTGGCGGGGATGGCGAGCAATTCGCGCAAATCGGCTTCGGCGCGTTCGGCAATGCTCATGAATTCCTTACCGCGATGGCTCATTTCCATCACCGACATGCCGGAGCCGTTCCAATCCAGCATCTCGTCGCGCGCCTGGTTCAACACTTCTTCCGGCAACACCGCCGGACCCGCACTGAAATTATATATCCGCGACATCAGGTCACCTTCTCATTCGTTCGGAAATCGTTTCATCTCGCGCCGGGCCGCAAGCGAACCGGCGCGATCCATCATTCTGCGGCGTGGCTATCGCCATCGTCTACCGCGAGCGCGACATCATCCGGCGTGATCTCGTTTGTTTCATCCTCACCCAGCTCGGGCTCGATGATGCGTTCGATGCCGACCAGCTTTTCTTCTTCGCCGGTGGCGATCAGCTTCACACCCTGGGTGTTGCGGCCGAGCAGCGAGATGCCGGCGGTGGCGGTGCGAATCAAGGTACCGGCGTTGGTGATCAGCATCACCTCGTCCTCTTCCGTCACCGGGATCGCGCCGACCACGGCGCCGTTGCGCTCACTGGTCTGGATCGAGATCACGCCTTGGCCGCCGCGGCCGTGCAAGGGATACTCGCTGAGTTCGGTGCGCTTGCCATAGCCATTTTCGGTGACGGTGAGCACGGTATGGCCTTCTTGGGCGATGATCAGCGCAATGATTTTTTGACCCTTGCCCAGGCTGATGCCGCGCACACCGCGGGCGGTGCGGCCCATTTGCCGCACGTGTGATTCGTTGAAGCGCACGCATTTGCCGGCGCTGCTGAACAGCAGGACATCGCACTGGCCGTTGGTAATCGCGACACCGACCAGGTGATCGTCCTCGCGCAATTCGACGGCGATGATGCCACTGGTACGCGGCCGCGAGAAATCAGGCAAGGGCGTCTTCTTCACCGTGCCGCTGGCGGTGGCCATGAAGATGAATTTGTCCGCCGCGTATTCGCGAATCGGCAGAATCGCGGTAATCCGTTCGCCCTCTTCCAACGGCAGCAGATTGACGATGGGCTTGCCGCGCGAATTGCGGCTGGCCTGTGGCAGTTCATAGACTTTTTTCCAGTACACCTTGCCGCGATTGGAGAAACACAGAATGGTGTCGTGAGTACTGGCGATGAGCAATTTGTCGATGAAATCTTCTTCTTTCACCGCCGTCGCCGATTTGCCGCGGCCACCGCGTTTCTGCGTGCGGTATTCAGTCAAAGGCTGAGCCTTGGCGTAACCGCCATGCGACAGCGTCACCACCACGTCCTCTTCGGTGATGAGGTCTTCGAGGCTGAGGTCCTGATGGGTGATCATGATTTCGGTGCGGCGCGCGTCGCCGTATTGCGTCTTGATCGCCAGCAGTTCTTCGCGGATCACTTGCATCAGACGGTCGGGGTTACCCAAAATCTCCAGCAGTTCGCCGATATTGACCAGGATTTCTTTGTACTCGTTGACGATCTTTTCCTGCTCGAGACCGGTAAGGGTGTGCAGGCGCAGATCGAGGATGGCCTTGGCCTGGACTTCCGACAAACGATAAGCGTCATTGACGAGACCCAGCTCCGCCGCGAGATTATCGGGCCGCGAAGCCGACGCGCCGGCGCGCGATAGCATTTCAATGACCAGACCCGCGGCCCAGGCCCGCGCCATCAAGCCTTCCTTGGCCACCGCCGGATTGGGCGCGGCCTTGATCAGGGCGATGATAGGGTCGATATTGGCCAGCGCCACCGCCAGGCCTTCCAAGATATGAGCGCGTTCGCGGGCCTTGCGCAACTCGAACACCGTGCGCCGCGTCACCACTTCGCGGCGATGGCGGATGAAGGCTTCGAGAATTTGCTTGAGATTGAGCAGGCGCGGCTGGCCGTCCATCACCACGACCATATTGATGCCGAACACGCTTTGCATCGAGGTGTGCTGGTAGAGGTTGTTCAGCACCACTTCGGGCATTTCGCCGCGACGCAATTCGATGAACATGCGCATGCCGTCCTTGTCGGACTCGTCGCGCAACTCGGTGATGCCTTCGAGGCGTTTCTCTTTGACCAGGTCGGCGATTTTTTCCAGCAGGGTGGCCTTGTTGACCTGATACGGCAGCTCGGTGACGATGATGGATTGCCGGCCTTTGCCGTCTTCCTCGATATGAGTGCGGGCCCGCACGTAGATGCGGCCGCGGCCGGTGTGATAGGCCTCATGGATGCCGCGCGCGCCGTTGATGATGGCGGCGGTCGGGAAATCCGGACCAGGGATCAGCTTCATCAATCCCAAAATATCGATGGCCGGGTCGTCGATCACCGCGAGACAACCGTCGATCACCTCGTTGAGATTGTGGGGCGGCACATTGGTGGCGAGGCCGACCGCGATGCCGGCCGCGCCGTTGATCAGCAGATTGGGGATCTTGGCGGGAAAGACGGTGGGCTCTCGCTCCGACTCGTCGTAATTGGGGGCGAAGTCGACGGTCTCCTTGTCGAGGTCGGCCAGCAGCTCGTGGGCGATACGCGACATGCGCACCTCGGTGTAACGCATCGCCGCCGGGGCGTCGCCGTCCACCGAACCGAAATTGCCCTGGCCGTCGACCAGCATGTAGCGCAGCGAAAAGGGCTGGGCCATGCGGACGATGGTGTCGTAGACCGCGGTGTCGCCGTGGGGGTGGTATTTACCGATGACGTCGCCGACCACGCGCGCCGACTTCTTGTAAGGCTTGTTCCAGTCGTTGCTCAATTCGCTCATGGCGAACAGCACGCGCCGGTGCACCGGCTTGAGCCCGTCGCGGACGTCGGGCAGGGCCCGGCCCACGATCACGCTCATGGCGTACTCCATATAGGAGGTCCGCATCTCGTCTTCGATATTGACGGACAGGACTTCTTTGGCGAATTCGGTCATGACTGCGCAATTCCTTTCCAGAGACTAGGCCACCGCCGGCGCCGCACCCGCAAGTAGCTTCTTGTCCAAACGGGAAATTCTAACACAGGCGGCGGCTGCATCGCAGCTCGGGCGCACGAGGCGGGCGAATGGAATCCGAGGACCGGCGACTCAAGAGCGGTCGCGCATCATCGCCGCCATCTTCTCCGCATTCGGCGCGGTCACCACACCCTTTTCGGTGACGATGACGTCCACCAACCCGGCCGGCGTGACGTCGAAGGACGGGTTCCAGGCCTGCGCCCCTTCCGCCGCCACTCGCTGGCCGCCCAGGCTCAACACCTCGTCCGGCGAGCGGTTCTCGATGTGGATCTCCGCGCCGCTCTTGATTTTCATGTCCACCGTCGAGGTGGGCGCCACCACCATGAATTTCACGCCGTGATACCGCGCCGCCACCGCCAGGCTGTAAGTGCCGATCTTATTGGCGACGTCGCCGTTGGCGGCGATGCGGTCCGAACCGACGATGGCCCAGGTCACGCCGCCTTGCTTCATCAAATGCGCGGCCGCGCCGTCGGCGATCAGGGTGACCGGGATCTCGTCCTGCACCAGTTCCCAAGCCGTGAGCCGCGCGCCCTGCAGCCAGGGGCGGGTTTCGTCGGCGTAAACGCGCTCGATCTTGCCCGCGGCGTAAGCCGAACGAATCACTCCGAGGGCCGTGCCGTAGCCGCCGGTGGCCAGCGAACCGGTATTGCAATGGGTCAGCACCAAGCCGCGGGTTTGAATACAGGCCGCGCCCAACTCGCCCATGCGGCGGTTGGCGGCGATGTCTTCCTCGTGAATCCGGCGGGCCTCGGCCAGCAGGATCGGCACGGGATCGCCGATTGCGGCGGGGCTGTTTCCGCTGGAAAGACCCTCTCCCCGACCCTCTCCCGCTTGCGGGAGAGGGAGAATAGGTTTGGTGCTTCCGTTAGAGAGGCCCTCTCCCCGGCGGCTGCGCCCCCCTCGCTGCGCTCTCCCCGCTTGCGGGAGAGGGGGAGTGGGTGGTGAGGCTTGGATTGAATGAATCTTGGCGCGCATGCGTTCCAGCGCCCAGAACAAATTCACCGCCGTGGGCCGGGAATCGGCGAGGCGTTGCATATCCTGTTCGATGTCCCGCCGCCAGGTCGCCGCCGAACGGGCATACCGCGCGCGCGCCGCCAGCACCACCCCGTAGGCCGCGGCCACCCCGATGGCCGGCGCGCCGCGCACTACCATGTCGCGTATCGCCGCCGCCACCCCGGCGGCGTCTACCAGCAACACCTGCTCGTGACGCAGCGGTAAAATCCGCTGGTCGAGCAATTTCAAACCCTGTTCCGTCCATTCCACCGCCCGGATGGAATCGTGGCGCGTCTCCGTCATGGCCAACCCTCGCTGATGAAGAGCGCATGATAACGGTCCGACGGCGGAGCGGCAAAGGGCGGTTCAAGCCCCGCGCCATGCGCCGATATACTCAGCAGCATCCGGGCATTCGACGGCTCGTCCCGGAGCAACAACACGCCATTGATCGCCTCGCGCTGCCTGCCCGGCCCGGCAGAGGCACGCGACCGCTGGCACCGCATCATGAAACCGTAACGCCGAGGATACCCGGACATGCGCACCATCGCCGCCCTCTTGTTCAGTCTGGCCGTCGCGTCCTGGCAAACCGTATCCGCCGGGCAAATCAGTCTGGCCGACCATGCCGCGAATATCCTCGACGCTGACGCCGCGGTGACGTCCGCGTCCGCCGCCGGCAGTACCGAACTCATGCCCGCGCATGAAACCGTGGCGACCGTCTCACCGGCGATCAACGACATCCCGCCGCCTAACGCCGAAATGAACTTCGTCTCTCTCGGGCGCGTCACCTTCTTATCCGACCAATGGCTGCTCACCGAACAGACCAAACGGATTCTCGACGCGGCCGTGCGCCATCTCGCCGAACATCCCGGCGCCAGCCGCCTGCTGATCCGCGGCCACACCGACGAAGTGGGCAGCCGGCGTCATAACGACGGCCTGTCCGACCGGCGCGCCGCCGCGGTACTCGACTATTTGACCAAGCACGGCGTCACTCTCACGCGGATCCGCTGGGAAGGCCACGGCGAACAAGCCCCGCTCGATGAAAATTGGACGCGACTCGGCCGGGCACGCAACCGGCAGGTGGAGATATTCGCGATTTTCCTTCCCGCCAGCGCCGCGCCGGCCCGTTAAGCGATCGCCGTGAGCGCGTCCGTTGCGCTACCATCGACTCGCGCGGCGGCGCTGTTGAATCCGCCGTCTCCCGATCATCAATACGTCTTTGAACGGCGGCCGACTGGCGCACGCAATGGCTTGCGGTATACTCGCGCCACACCCTTAAGCCGTCGGGAACCATGGAACACGTCGACACGCTGATACACGCCCGCTGGCTGATTCCGGTGGAGCCCGACAACCTCGTTCTTGAACATCACAGTCTCGCCATTAAAAACGGCCGCATCCACGCGATCGTCACCACCGACGAGGCGCGCCGGCGTTATCAAGGCGCGGTCGAACTCGATCTGGCCGAACACGCGTTGATCCCCGGCCTCATCAACGCCCACACCCACGCGGCGATGAGTTTATTCCGCGGGCTTGCCGACGATCTGCCGTTGATGGAGTGGCTGACTAATCACATCTGGCCGGCCGAAGGCGCCTGGGTCAGCCCCGAATTCGTTTACGACGGCACGCGGCTGGCGATGGCCGAGATGTTGCGCGGCGGCACCACCTGTTTCAACGACATGTATTTCTTCCCCGACGAGACCGCGCGCGCCGTTGATGCCGCTCAAATGCGCGCGGCGGTCGGCATGATCCTCATCGACTTCCCCACCGCCTGGGCGGCGAACGCGCAGGAGTACATCGACAAGGGC
>CAKKSB010000102.1 GCA_919903055.1 Gammaproteobacteria bacterium
TTCGGGAATGATTTCCCAACCCGGCTCGCCGCGCACCAGGATGCGGCCGCAAGGGCCGGGATCGCCGATGCCCGCGCCGATGCGCCGGCTGCGCCAGCGTTTGTTGGCGGGCAGATCGGCGAGATCGGGACGATGGCCTTCGCGGGTATGCATCACCGTGTAGCCTTGCGGCCGCAGCAAACCCAGCACGTGTTGCAACGGTTCGATAGGCGCGCGAGTCAGCGACAAGTCGTAGCCCATCTTGTCCACGTAGCCGCCGCGTCCGCAGAAATCGGTCTGCATGTCGATCACCAGCAGCGCGGTGTTCTCCGGCCGCAGATCGCCGTTGTAAGGCCAGGGGTAAGGATCGGCCGCGATATAACGAGTCATGATGCACCTTTCCGCATGAGCAAAATTTGCTGAACGAGCCGTGACGAGTTCCGTTTCTTCACCATGGTCATTTACCGCTGCTCAGCTGACCGGGCATGCCCGCCAGCACCCGCGTCGACGACGAGGTGGCGATCATGATCAGCAAAGTCAACACATACGGCGCGGCATTAAAAAGATAGTAGCCCCAGGTCACGCCCACCGATTGCAGGGCCGGCCCCAAGGCCGCGGCGCCGCCGAACAACAAGGACGCGAAAAAACAATGGATGGGATTCCAGCGCGCGAAGATTACCAAGGCCACCGCCATCAAACCTTGGCCGCTCGATAAACCTTCGCTCCAGCTGCCGGGATAATATAAAGACAGAAACGAACCGCCGACCCCGGCAAGAAAGCCGCCGGCCATGGTGCTGAGCATGCGCACTCGATCGACGTCGAGACCGAGCGCGCGAGCGGCGTCGGCGCTCTCGCCGACCGTGCGCACATACAAACCCCAGCGGGTGTAACGGAAGAACCACCACAGCGCCACGGCCAGCAACGCGCCGATCAGAAACAAGGCGTTGATCTCCAGCGCGGCGCGCACCGCCGGATTATCGCTCCACGCACCGAGCGACAAAGCCGGCAGGCGCGGCGCGGAAGGTTGGATCAGTGGCTTGCCGAGAAAAAACGCTAAACCGGTGCCGAAGATCATCAGCGCGATACCCACCGCGATGTCGTTGACCCGCCGCTGTTGACACAATAAAGCGTGTAACCAGCCCAGCATCACGCCGGCGCCGCCCGCGGCCAGCACCCCCAGCCACGCCGAACCGCTGAGATAGGACACGCCGTAGCCGGTCATCGCGCCCATCACCAGCGTGCCCTCCAAACCGAGATTGATGCGGCCGCTGCGTTCGGTGAGACATTCGCCCAGACTCACGAACAGGAACGGCGTGCCCACCCGTATCGCCCCGCCCAGCACCGCGATCAATACCCCGGCGATGGCGCTCCATTCGTCGCTCATGCCGTTGGCCTCTTCGTGCCCAATAATTCGTTTAGCCGGCCGTACCAAGCCTCGCTCACCAGGATCACGATAAAAATAATGCCCTGCAAAACGAGGCCGGTGGCATCGGGAAGTTCATGATCGCGTTGCAGCAGCCCGTTGCTGGCGCTGATGCCGCCGAACAAGATGGCGACCGGAATGATGGCGAGCGGATTATGCCGCGCGAGAAACGCCACCAGTATGCCTTGATAACCATAACCGGCGTTCAACGACGTGTTGGCGCGGCCGTGTACCGCCGCCACTTCCACCATGCCCGCCAGTCCGGCGGCGGCGCCGGCGAGCAGACAGGTAATCACCACCAAGCGGCCAACCGGCAGGCCCACCAGACGCGCCGCGCGCATATTGCCGCCGGCGATATCCACCGCGAAACCAAACGGGGTGTGGCGCATCAGCAGCCACAGCAGAATGCAGGCGCCGATGCCCAGCATGAAACCGCCGTGGATGGAGGTGTCGCCGAGCGGGCTCAACATGAACGCCTCGCCGATGGGATAAGTGGACGGCTTGTTGAGCGTCGCCGGATCGCGCAGCATGCCGAACACCAGAAAGCTCATCACCGCGATGGCGATGTAGTTGAGCAGCAGCGAACTGATGGTTTCGTTGACGCCGCGATAATGCCGCAGCGCGCCGGCGAGCCCGATCCACACCCCGCCGGCCGTCATTGCCGCCAGCGCCATCGCCGGGATCGCCAAACTCGGTGACGCGCCCTGCAAGGCGAGGCCGGTGAGCGCCGCGCTCACGCCACCCACTACCACCGCGCCTTCCGCGCCGATCACGATCAAGCCGATGCGCGCCGGCAATGCCGTGCACAAGGCGGTGAGCATCAGCGGCGCGGCGCCGCCCAAAGTGTTCTGCCAGGAAAACCAGGTGCCGAAGGCGCCGCGGTACATCGACTCGAATACGCCGATGGCATCCGCTCCCGCCGCCGCCACGAACACGGCGAACAGCAGCAGCGAGAATGCTAGCGCCGCGACCGGAATCAACAGCGGTTCGAGTGTGCGTATCATGGCGGTGCGTCGCTCAGCATGGGCGGCGTAACGGCTGCATGACTCAACCCTTGGTGCTGCCGACCACGCCTTCCACCAGCCAGTCCATGCTTTCCAGCCAGATGTCGGTCTGCGGATGCTCCTTGCCCGCGGCGATTACGCTGCGGCCGGTGTTGTCCTTGAGCGGTCCTTTGTACACTACCATGCTGCCGTTCATGAATTTTCCGCGCACCTCGTCGGCCTGTTTGCGCGCTTTATCGCCGACCGCCTTGCCGTAGGGCGAACTCTTGACGATGCCTTCCTTGAAACCGCCGCGCACCAGGTTGGGAATCTTGGTTCCGGCGGAAATCATCTCCGCGTAATCCTGATAGACCTTGCCCCAGTTCCATTGCGAGCCGGTGAGGAAACCCTTGGGCGCCAACATCGAATTGTCGGTGTGATAACCGCAGGAATAAATGCCGCGTTTCTCGGCGGTTTCGACCACGACTTTAGGACTGTCGACATGGCAGGTGAGCACGTCGACGCCTTGGTCGATGAGCGTGTTGGCCGCCTCCGCTTCTTTGACCGGCAAAGCCCAGCCGCCGGTGAACACCACGGTAGTAGTGATCTTGGGATTCACGCTGCGCGCGCCGAGAGTGAAACTATTGATGTTGCGCAACACTTGCGGGATAGCCATGGCGGCGATGAAACCCAGCTTGCCGGTCTTGCTCATGTGCCCGGCGACTACGCCGGCCACGTACACCGGTTCGTCGATATAACCGAAATAACTGCCGACATTCTTAGGATGTTTGCTGGCGTCCCACAAACCGCCGCAGTGCAGAAACATCACCTTGGGATATTTCGGCGCGATTTTTAAAATATGCGGATCGAAATAACCGAACGAGGTCGGAAAGATCACTTGCGCGCCGTCGAGATTGATCATGCTCTCCATGACTTTTTGCACGTCGATGGTCTCCGGCACGTTCTCCTGATCGACGGCCTTCACCCAATCCAGTTTGGCGAGCGCCGACTTGCCTTCGTAATGGGCCTGGTTATAACCGTAATCATCGCGTGAACCCACATAAATGAAACCCATGGTGACTTTTTTCTTGGCCGCGGCCCACAGCGGCTTGAGACCGCCCAAGGCGCTCAACGCCCCCGCCGCCAGCGCCGCTTTGATAAGCGTGCGGCGGCCGGCGTTGAGAGGCGGTTGTTTGGTTTGTTTGCTCATCGTGATGTCTCCGTTAATCCCGATTAATTAAAAAGTCCACTTCACCATGGCCTGGGCGACGTCTTCATCCACCCCGTCGATGCCGAATTTGTTGCGCCAGATTTGATATTCGATACCCGCCTGCAGATGATTGGGCGCGCCCCAGAACTCGCCGACGTCCACCAGCAGACGCGGTCCGGCGATCAGATTGTCTTCCTTGGGCGCGCTGCCGCCGGTCTCGCCCCAGGCATAGTCGGCGAAACCTTCGAAGGCGAGGCTTACCGTGCCGACTTTGAACGGCAGCAACCAATCGACGGTGATTTGCGCACCGGCGTCGCTCTGCTCGGAAACGAAGTCGCGGTAGCTGGTGCGCCAATAAAGATTGATGTCGGCGAAGGCGAAACGCGGCAGGTCGAGGGCCAGCGCGGCGCCGGCCAGGTAGGCGTATACACCGTCGCCCATTTCCATGGTGCCGGACAGCAACACGTCCTTGACGATGCCGAATTTGAGTTCCTTGCCGGTGATCTTGCCCAGACTTAACCGCGGCGAAAATTCGGCGTAGTGATTGGTGCCGCGCGAACCGGGGTTGGAAATATCGACGAAGAAGAAGTTGTCGCCGTACTTCCAGCCGTTGGCGTGCTCGAAGGTCATTACGGTTTTCTTTTCGTCGTCGATGCCGAAGTCGTCGGCGTAATTGGTGCCGTACAGCAACTGAATATTGGTCGTGCTCCAATCCGCCGCGGCCGCGGTTTGAATACCGCCCGCGCTCAAGGCCATGAACAAACCCAGACCCGTCATGGCGCCGCGCATGGACAAACTCCCGGCAAATGTCTCCCTCGTTTTCATGATCCCCCCTCGTGTTGTGGTTGGTGAAACCTGGCGTTGCTGGCCTCAGGCTTTCTGAGTACAACGTTGTATACAACAGCGATGCGAGAGCTATGCCAGCTCACTGGCGAGGCGGTACGTGGCAAACAGCCAGAGAAAAAATTCTATTTTTTATATAGAGATAGTTTGGCTATGACAGTAACGCGGGGTTGAACATAGCCTGGAAGACTTGGGGACAAGCTGCCCCATTTCGAGTCAAAGAGCGCACTTCAAGCTTCCAAATGGGGCAGCGAGCGGGCCCGGTAACCTCAATCGCCGGCGAGCATGCCGCCGCGCCTGGCGGGTGGCAAATGCCGCCGTTTGGCCAGTTGGGTCAAGGTGAGGGTGCGGGCGAATTGCTCGCTGCGGGTGATGTGCGCCTGCATCATTTTTTGCGCGGCGCGCAGATCGCGGCGCAGCAGGTGCTGGCAGATCGCATGGTGTTCATCGTAAGTCTTGTCGATGCGGCCGGGGTCGGTGAAATCGAGACGGCGTATTATCCGGATGTGGCGGTTGATGTCGCCGAGATAGGCGGCCAGGGCGAGATTGCCGCCGCCTTCGGCCAAGTTCATATGGAACGATTCGTCCCAGGCCTCCATTTCATCGGCATTATCGGTGCGACCCAGTTGCTGTTGCGGATCCCAGGTCTCGGCCAGCGCCTTGAGCGCGGTCTCGGACATATAGGTGCAGGCGTTTTCCAGCGACAACATTTCGAGGGCGATG
>CAKKSB010000103.1 GCA_919903055.1 Gammaproteobacteria bacterium
GGCCCACGGCTACGCGCGCACCACGCCTTGGGAAGTGATTCATAGCGAAGCGTTGACCGACGGCGCCACCCGCTTGGTTTTTCGCTTGAGCGAGAATGAGGCCACCCGCGGCCAGTGGCCGCACGCGACGCCGGTCGAATGCCACATCAGCGTGGGCACGCGCTTGGAAATCGAATTGGTAACGCGCAATGCCGGCGCGGCACCCGTCACCATCAGCCAGGCCTTGCACACCTATTTCGCGGTCAGCGACATCCGCCACGTCACGATAAGCGGCTTGGACGGCTGTCCCTATCTCGATAAAGTCGACGGCGGTAAACGTAAAGAGCAGCTTGGCCCGGTGAGCTTCAGCGGCGAAGTCGATCGGATATATCTCGATTCGCTCGACGCCTGCGTGATCGAAGATCCGAACGCCCGGCGCCGCATCGTGGTGAGCAAGCACGGCAGCCGCTCGACGGTGGTGTGGAATCCCTGGATCGAAAAAGCGGCGAAGATGGGTGACCTTGGTGACGACGGTTATCTGCGCATGGTCTGCGTGGAAAGCGCCAACGCGGCGGACGATGCCGTTACCATCGCGCCGGGCGCCGAACATCGCCTGTGGGCGCGTTATGCGGTGGAAGCGCTTTGAGAACCGCTCTTTCTCCCTCTCCCACAAGTGGAGAGGGGAACATGCCCCGAGGTTTTTTCAGCGCCGGATGAACTAGCTTTTCTTTCGCGGTATTTGGTAATAGAAAATGTTGGCGCGCGCCGCGTGCTTCAGAATTGAGTTGGATATCGATCATGCCTTTACTGCGTCTCGACAAGATTTCCCTGGCTTACGGCCCACGTCCTTTACTGGACCAGGCTGCTCTCGACATCCGCCGCGGTGAGCGGGTGTGTCTGGTCGGGCGCAACGGCGAGGGCAAATCTTCATTGATACGTTTGCTCACCGGCGAGATCGCGCCCGACGGCGGTGAGGTGTGGCTGCGGCCCAATGTGCGGATCGCCCATCTCGCGCAGGAAGTGAGCGCCGACAGCGATGAAACGGTGTTCGACGTGGTGGCCGGCGGCTTGCCGGAATGCGGGCGTTTGTTGTCGCAATATCATCATGCCGTCGCCGAGCTGAGCCACGAGCCTACACCGGCGGCGATGGACCGCCTCGCCGATTTGCAGCACCAACTGGAAGCGGTCAACGGCTGGGAATTGGAACAGCGGGTGGAAAACATTTTGTCGCGGCTCGATCTCGCCGGCGACGCGACCATGCACAGTCTCTCCGGCGGCTGGCGGCGGCGGGTGTTATTGGCGCGGGCGCTGGTGTGTGCGCCGGACCTGTTATTGCTGGACGAGCCAACCAATCATCTCGATATCGAAGCGATACGCTGGCTGGAGGATTTTCTCACGGGTTATTCCGGCGCCTTGTTGTTCATCACTCACGACCGCGCTTTTCTGCGCCGGCTGGCGACGCGCATCATTGAATTGGACCGTGGCCAGCTCACCTCCTGGCCGGGCGATTACGACAGTTATCTAGGCAAAAAAGCCGAACAACTGGCGGCCGAAGCGCAACAGAACGCTCTGTTCGACAAACGGCTCTCGCAAGAAGAAGTGTGGATACGCCAAGGCATCAAGGCGCGTCGCACTCGCAACGAAGGCCGGGTGCGCGCCTTGGAAGCATTGCGCGTCGAGCGCGGCCAGCGCCGCGAACGGGTGGGCAAGGCCGACTTGCAACTGGAGGGCGCCGAAGCGTCGGGGCGGGTGGTGTTCGATTGCGAGGACGTCGAGTTCAGTTTCGCCGACCGGCCGGTAATCCGCGATTTTTCGGCGCGGATCATGCGCGGTGACCGCATCGGCATCATCGGTCCCAACGGCGCGGGCAAGTCCACTTTAATCAAACTGCTGCTGGGCGATCTGGTGCCGCAACGCGGCCAGGTGAATCGCGGTACCAAATTGCAGGTCGCGTATTTCGATCAGCAGCGCGAGCAGCTCGACCCCACCCAAACGGTGATGAACAGCGTCGGCGAGGGCCGCGAGACCGTGACGGTCAACGGCCAGACTCGCCATGTCGCCGGTTATCTGCGCGATTTTCTGTTTCCCGCCGAACGGCTGCGCTCGCCGGTGAATACGCTCTCCGGCGGCGAGCGCAATCGTCTGTTGCTGGCGCGGTTGTTCGCGCGGCCGGCCAATCTCCTGGTGATGGACGAGCCGACCAACGATCTCGACGTGGAAACTCTCGAGCTGCTCGAGGAAGTGTTGACCGAGTATCAAGGCACGTTATTGCTGGTGAGCCACGACCGCGCTTTTCTGGATAATGTCGTGACCGGTTGTCTGGTGTTCGAAGGCGAGGGACGGATCGGCGACTATGTCGGCGGTTACAGTGATTGGCTGCGTTACCAGCAGGACGCGGTGGCGCGCAAGAGTGAAGAAACCGCGCGTCTGAAAACGCCGGCTGTGGCCGCCGCGCCGCAAAAACCCGCCGCGAAACCACGCAAACTTTCTTTCAATGACCAGCGTGAACTGGACGCGCTGCCGGCCAAGATAGCCGCGCTGGAAGCCGAGCAGGCGGAATTGCAGGCCCGGATGAACGACGCGGAATTTTACAAACAAGGCCGCGATGACGTGGCGGCGAGTCTGGCGCGCGTCGCGGCGTTGGGCGGTGAATTGGAGTGGTGTTACGCCCGTTGGGAAACCTTGGAAGCTCTGCTTGACGGGCGTGTTTGAGCGGTCTGGAATGTACGAGCGGAGTCCGCCGCCTCGCTTGATTCGATAACATCGAAACCTGCGAGGAATGATCGGCGGTCCTATTTTTCAAGAAAGGATAGCTACGATGAAATACTACAATGACAATGCGCTTTCGATCGGCAACACGCCGCTGATCAAACTCAACAAAATCGTCGATGCGAAAAAGGCTCTAGTGCTGGCGAAAATCGAGGGACGCAACCCCGCTTATTCGGTGAAGTGTCGCATCGGCGCGTCAATGATTCTGGATGCGGAACGCAGCGGCAAGTTAAAGCCCGGCATGGAAGTGGTGGAACCCACCAGCGGCAACACCGGTATCGCGCTGGCCTATGTCTGCGCCGCGCGCGGTTATAAGATCACGCTCACCATGCCCGAGACCATGAGTCTGGAACGGCGCAAAGTGTTGAAGGCCTTCGGCGCCAATCTGGTGTTGACGGAAGGATCGAAAGGCATGCCCGGCGCCATCGCCAAGGCCGAGGGAATCGCCGCCGGCGATACCGCCCGTTATTTCATGCCGCAGCAATTTCGCAATCCGGCCAATCCGGCCATCCACGAGTCCACCACCGGCCCCGAAATTTGGGACGCTACCGACGGCGGCATCGACGTGTTGATCGCCGGGGTCGGCACCGGCGGCACCATCACCGGCGTGTCGCGTTACATCAAAAACACCCGCGGCAAAAAAATCACCGCGGTGGCGGTGGAGCCGGCGGCGAGTCCGGTGATTACGCAAAAACTGGCGGGCCAGCCGCTGCAACCCGGTCCGCATAAAATTCAAGGCATCGGTGCCGGCTTCATTCCGGACACCTTGGATTTGTCGGTGGTCGATCGGGTCGAGCAAGTCACTAATGAAGAGGCCATCGACTATGCACGGCGGCTTTCCACCGAAGAGGGGATATTGTCCGGCATTTCCTGCGGCGCGGCGGTGGCGGTCGCGGCACGCCTGGCTCAACTGCCGGAGTTCGCCGGCAAGACCCTGGTGGTGATCTTGCCGGATTCCGGCGAACGTTATCTTTCCAGTATTTTGTTCGAGAATATTGTCTGAAAAAATAGTTAACCGCCAAGACGCCAAGATAGAATTTATTGGATGAGTTGAGAAAATTCTTGGCGCTCTTGGCGTCTTGGCGATTCAAAATTAATTAATCAGTTGTCACGCGTGAGCAAACCAAGCCAGCGAGGTAGTGTGAATACGGATGCAGTAAATCAATGGTGCAAGCTACCCGACGTGGTGCGCCGTTATCGCGACGGTGAAATAGACAGCGCGACTTACGCGAGCTTGTATTTTATTCATGGCCAGATGGCCGGCCACGGCCGGCGTTTCGCATCGCGCCGCTTCAGAAACGATCCTCGCCCGGATCATGAGGAGTGGCTGGCCGAGATCGAGCGGGCAAACGGTGAGGCGCTGCGGGCGAGGTTGCTGCATTATCTGGAGCGCTATCATTTTCTCGGCGTGATCCCCAATGTGCCGGCGGCATTGTGTGAGTGGCTGCGCGGCGCATGGGCCTTGTCACTCTGCGACTATATTCCGGATCCCGAGGAAGTACTGCGCTTGCAGGCCGCGGGACGGCGGCCGGTGACGGTGTTGTCCGAGTACCCGCGTTTGCTGTGGCCGGTATTGAAAAAACCCAACGCCTGGGCGTTCATGGTTCACGATCTGGAACATGCCTATAAATATTTTCATGACCCGTTGCTGTACGCCGGGCAGAAGAAGTTCTTTGGACGTTTGCAGAAAGCGTTGGTGCGCGGCGAATTCAACCGGCATTTGCGCGATCCGGTATTTTCTGAAAAATTCGCCTATCTCATCAGCGATATGAACACCCATGTAATGCACGGTCTGCAATATTTGCGCGCCATCCTCATCGAATATTATTTGTGCGCCGAGGACAAGCAGCCACGCGACCGGTTATCGGCACCGGCTTCGGCAGCAATCGCCGACCTGCTGAGTTCGCTGAGTGCGCAAGACGAATATGGCGTGGTGGCGGACAGGCGGGCATAATCCGGCCGGTCTTAACATTAAAAATTCGAAGCGCGAAAGTACTATCATGTATTGCACTATCTACAAATCGGCCAAAAAAGACGACACCTATCTTTACGTCGAGAAAGAAGGCGATTTTTCCCGCGTACCGGATTCGCTGCTGCAATTATTGGGCGGCTTGGAGCAGGTCATGGAATTGGAACTTACGCCGCTACGCAAGCTGGCGCGCGCCGATGTGGAGCAAGTGCGCGCGCAACTGCGGGAGCAAGGATATTATTTGCAGATGCCGCCGAAGACGTATTGAGACAACATTTGTTTAACCGCCAAGACGCTAAGAGTGTCATGAATGCAAACTCTCGCGTTCCGGCTAGAGCCAGTTCCGGCTAGAGCGCATATCCCGATGATGTAAACTCCTCAGCATCGGCAGAGGCAGGATTGCCGGGTTCCGGCTAGAGCGCATATCCCGATGATGTAAACTGATAGTGCAGAAAACGGACGAACGCACCCCGTTCCGGCTAGAGCGCATATCCCGATGATGTAAACTATCACTCAAGATGACAAGTTGGTCGATCACGTTCCGGCTAGAGCGCATATCCCGATGATGTAAAGTTCTGGTTATTTTCATGACTTTAGCGAGCTCGTTCCGGCTAGAGCGCATATCCCGATGATGTAAACTGTCGGCTAGATATTGCGAGGGGGTAAAAAAGTTCCGGCTAGAGCGCATATCCCGATGATGT
>CAKKSB010000104.1 GCA_919903055.1 Gammaproteobacteria bacterium
CGGCACCACCGACAGCATCGCCGCCTTTCTCGCCACCGGCGCGCATGAAACGGGCGAGGCGGTTACCTCGCTGGGCTCGACCCTGGTGTTGAAGGTACTCGCCGAGCGGCCGGTGTTTTCTCCGCAACATGGAATTTACAGCCACCGCCTCGGCGAACGCTGGCTGGCGGGCGGCGCCTCCAACAGCGGCGGCGCGGTGTTGTTGCAGCATTTCACACGCGCCGAACTCGATGCCATGACGCCGCGGCTTAGCGATGCGCCTACCGGTCTCGATTATTATCCGCTGCCCGCGCCCGGCGAACGGTTTCCGGTGAACGATCCGCGTTTGCCGCCGCGGCTAACACCCCGGCCCGCCGACCCGCTACGCTTTTTTCAAGGGATGCTGGAAGGCATGGCCGCCATCGAGGCGGCGGGGTATCACCTGCTCGCGGAGTTGGGCGCGCCTTATCCGATTTCGGTGCGCAGCGTCGGCGGCGGCGCGGGCAATGCGGCGTGGTCGCGCATGCGCCAGCGGGCATTGAGTGTCACCGTCAGCACGCCGACCCACAGTGACGCGGCTTATGGCGCGGCCTTGCTGGCGGCGGCGCCATGAGTGGCGTTCGATCGACGCACCGAGTGTGAGGAAAGAGAGAGATGAGCAAAGCGCCCGCCCTGGTGAGTGACGGCGGTCATGCGGGCACCCTGTAGTGGTCAACTCATCCCGGATACAGTTTTAAGTTTTTCCTCGGCGATGGCCGGCGCCATCCCTTGTTGAATTGATGCGGCCGGCGCCAGTTGTACCAGTGCATCAGATACTGGCTGACATCCCGCTGTGCTTCTTGGGCGGTTGAATACCCGAGGCGCGGAATCCATTCCGTCTTAATTGGGGATACGGTTTCATTAGATCTCTACAAGAGGGATAAAGAAGGTTACATGGTCGTTAAAAACGTCCCTCTCTCCCTGGCGGGAAAGGATCAGGGAGCGGGAGAATGATTTTGAGATAGGTTCTAGTAACGCACCGAACGCGCCTGGCACTAACAGTTTTTCTGACCGCCGTCTAAATCAAACCTAGCTGGGTCTTCGACATAACCGAGGGTTGCATCAATGAATCATCCAGCCCACAGCGGCAATAAATCCGTCACCAATATCGACTCGTCGCGCTCGGCGGTTTCTTGCACCGCGTATTCGCGGCGGGTGGTCTCGCGCGGCAAAGGCCGCGGATAGGCCGAGCCGCGCGGGCTGATCACGCTCGCCACCCGCGGTACTACGCCGTCGAGGCCGCGGTGAGTCACTACCGCCAGTTCGCCGTTGTGCAAACGCACGAAGGCGCCGGGCGGATAGACGCCCAGTTCCTTGATGAATACCCGGGCCATGGTTTGATCGACTTCCTTGTCTTGCCCGAGGAACATTTGGCGCAAAGCCTGAGTGGGCAGCATCGAGGGCCGCGAGACGCGTTCCGAAATCTTGGCGTGATAAACATCCGCCAAGGCGAGCACGCGCGCGCCGGGATGGATCCGCTCACCCGCCCAACCGCGCGGATAACCGCCGCCATCCATGCGTTCGTGGTGTTGCAACACCGTCTCCAGCCAATCCTCGTCGGTCACGCCCGCTTCCCGCAACAACGCGGCGCTGTGTTCGGGATGTTGATTGATCTCGTCGCGCTGCAAGGCGGTGATCCGGCCCAGTCGTTGTAAACGCTCCTGCAACTCCAGCATGCCGACGTTGGCGGTCAAGGCGGCGGCGACGAAGTGTTTGCGCTGATCCGGCTGATAACCCAAACGATAAGCCACCAGTTCCACCAGCAAGGCGCAGTGCATGGGATGCCGCACGCTGTAACGGCCGTCGGGATCGAGATGAATCGCCGCCAGCGCGGCGTCGGCATCGCGCGCGCATAACGCTTGAATGGCGATCGCCAGATCATCGAGGCTTGGCAAAATCGTTTCGGTTTGATGATTGACGATACCGCGCAACAGCGAGTTGAGCCGCGCCATCAATTCGGCGATGACGAAAAATGTCGTCTTGGCGTCGTCTTGTTCGGCGTGATGAACTTCATTACGCAGCGGCCGCTCCCCGTCCGCGCGGGTACGATACACGGCCTGCGCCAGCAATTCGCGGAGAGGCGTGGCCGAGGGAATCGGCGCACCCTTGCGCAGCAGCAAACGGCGCTCGCCGTCGAACACCGTCCAGGGTACGGCCATCCCGCCCTGTGCTTGTTCGCCGCCGGCATCGGCTAAATTACGCAGCTCATCGTCCAGTTTGATGATGCCACCCATCACGCGCTGATCGCCTGTTGTGTAGTCCCATCACCTTGATCGACGCGCGGGGCTGTTTCTTGATCGGCGCGGCGGTGATGCCCCTCACTATTGCGGAGGAGGCGCCGACGGGGTGGGAACACAACGTGGGGAATTCATAAACCGCCGCGATAATTTCCCTCTACAGAGAACTACCGATTAATTCCTTTTGAACCGCCAAAACGCCAAAGTTTTCTCTTCCTTAAAGAGATTCTTTATCGGCGTCCTTCGCGTCTTGGCGGTTCGTGATCTGGCTGATCAGGCCCGATCCGAATTCAAATTGAGCTGGCTCCCCTTATCTGAGCACGACGCTATTCAATCATTGAACGGTTTCTCTTTTCTCACTCTCGCCTCTCGCGATCGATGCGGTTCATTGCATTCACCGCATCCTACGCGGGCTGCCTGAAGAGATAGCCACGACACCCGCGCTCGCTATGAGCGACAAATTTTTCTGCGTTTTTCATAAGGCGTTCAAGGCGACGCGGCCAGATACCGCCGCAAACGCCGCACGCCTTCCTGCAACTGTTCAAACGAGGTGGTGTAGGCGAAACGCAAATAACGGGCGGGCTGGTGCGTGCCGAAATCCAGGCCGGGGGTGATGCACACCCCGGCCTTTTCCAACAATGCCATGGCGAAAGCGAAGCTATCGTCGGTGAATTTTCGGCAGTCGGCATAGACATAAAACGCGCCGCCGGGCACGACGGGGATGTCGAAACCCAATTCGCGCAGGGCCGGAATGAGATAGTCGCGGCGCCGCGCGAATTCCCGCCGCCGCGTCTCCAATATCGCCAGGGTCTCGGGCCGGAACGCCGCCAGGGCCGCGTATTGCGCCGGGGTCGAGGCGGCCAGAAACATATTCTGCGCCAGCCGATCCAGCGCCGGCACGTATTCCTCGGGCGCCACCAGCCAACCCACACGCCAGCCGGTCATGCCGAAGTATTTGGAGAAGCTGTTGACGACGAAGACCTCGCTGGACAAGGCCAAGGCGGTGATGGACGCGGCGTCGCCGTAGACCAGCCCTTGATAAATCTCGTCGACGATTACACGGCCGCCCCGCGTCTCGACCTCGGAAATGATCCGGGCCAACTGCTCATCGGCGACCAAGGTGCCGGTGGGATTCGACGGCGAGGCCAGCAAGACCGCCACGCTGTCAGGCGTCCAGGCCGCGGCGATCTGCGCGGCGGTCAATTGGAAGTGCTGCCCGGCGCCGACCGGCAGACCCACCGCCTTGCCGTCGAACAAACGCACCAGGTGACGGTTGGAGGGATAACCCGGATCGGCGATCAGCACCTCGCGGCCGGGGTCCACCAGCACCGCCAGCGCGAGTTGCAAAGCCCCCGACGCGCCCGGCGTGACGATGATGCGCTCCGCCGCCACGGCCACGCCGTAACGCCGGCGATAAAATCCGCTGATGGCCTCGCGCAACGCCGGCAGACCGAGCGTCGGAGTGTAATGGGTACGGCCTTCGCGCAACGCGTGCAGACCCGCTTCGACGATGGGCGCCGGCGTCGCGAAGTCGGGCTCGCCGATCTCCATGTGCACGATGGAACGCCCCGCCGTCTCCAGGGCCCGCGCCCGCGCCAGCAGCTCCATCACGTAGAACGGCGCGATCTCCGCCGCCCGCGCCGAGAGCGGCGACGGCCGTTCAGCCACGCCGCGCCCCGTGCCCGCTCACCGCGCCGCCTGTTGATGGATGCCGTCTTGGCTGGCATGGCGATGGATGCGCCGCAAGGCCGCCACGTCGATCCACGCCGGCGCTGCATCGTCCCATGCACCATCGATCAATTTGAACGGCTGACCCGGCTCGCCGAGTTGATCCACCACCAGCGCCGCGCCGCTGAAATGATCCTGCCGCGTGTAATCACAAACCGTGACCAGCGTGGGTATCGCCGCCGCCAGCGCGGAACGCAGGCCGTTAGCCGAATCTTCCAGGGCCAGGCAGGCCGAGGCCGGCAGACCCAGTTCATGCAAGGTGTAGTGATAGATATCCGGCGCGGGTTTTTTGGCCGGCACCACATCCCCGGCGGCTATCACTTCAAACCAGTTCATGGCGTCGGTGGCCAGGGCGTGGATCAACAAAGCCTCGACGTTTTCGAAGGAGGTCGTCGTGGCGATGGCCAGCCGCAGACCCGCCGCGCGCGCCTCGTCCAGCAAACGCCGCACGCCCGGCCGCAAGGGAATTTCACCCGCGGCGGCCAGCGCGGCGTAGTGGCCGTTCTTGGCGCGGTGCAGGCCGGCGATGAAACCGTCCAAATCGGCGGGACCGCTGAAGCCCGGCACATATTCGTCGATGTAACGGCGAATCCGCTCTTTGCCGCCGGTCACCTTCAGCAGTTCGCCATACAGCGCGGGAGACCATGTCCAATCCAATCCGGCCTCGGCGAAGGCCTGGTTGAAGGCCACCCGGTGGCCGTGCAATTCCGTATCGGCCAAGGTGCCGTCCACGTCGAAAATCACTGCTTGTAAATCGTTGCCCATTGCCCTCTACTCATTAAAAATTAACGTCGGTTCAATATGCTATCATAGCCGCGCGACGCAGACTCCCGTGTCAAACGGATGGCGTGATCCGGCTTTTTCCAGCAGCCCGCCGTAAACAGTTGTTGCGTCCGCACTAGGGTTTTGGTATAGAAACGAGCTTTATCTCAGGCAGGAGACTTCAAGCATGCCAGCTACGAAAAAAGCGAGCGCCAAAGCGGCCGCCCCCAAGGGGAACAAAAAGGCCTCGCCTCAACCCAACCCGGCCGTGAAAAAAGCCGCCCCGCAAAAAGCCGCGCCTGCCGCCAGTACCAAAAGTAAAAGCGCCAGCCCGGCCGCCGCGCCCAAATCGGCGGTGCCCGCTGGGACCCTGAACACCTCGTTCAAAGACTTCAAGCCCTATCCGATCAAGAAGGACGAGGAGTACATGAACGAGCAGCAAGTGGCCCACTTCCGCGGAATACTCCACGCGTGGAAACGGGACTTGATGGAAGAAGTGGATCGCACCATGCATTACATGCAGGACGAAGCCGCCAATTTTCCCGACCCCAACGACCGCGCTTCGCAGGAATCGGACTTCACCTTGGAATTGCGCGCGCGCGATCGCGAACGCAAACTCATCAAGAAGATCGACGAGGCGCTGGCGCGCTTGGACGTCGACGAATACGGCGAATGCGAAAGCTGCGGCGTGGAGATCGGCATTCGCCGTCTCGAGGCGCGTCCCACCGCCACTTTGTGCATCGATTGCAAAACCCTCGACGAGATCCGCGAAAAACAATTGGGCGACTGAGCGCCGTCACCAACGACCGGTCGACGGGCCGGGTCGTTCATCTTCGCAAACTCGATTTGAATTTTGCCGCCCGCCCCTGCCCGGGGCGGGCGTTTTCCGTTACGGGCGCCGGCCGGTGCATCGCGGCAGATTTCCGCTTTAGTAAATTTTCATTGGGCTCACCCTATCCCTGTTTCATGCGGGCCGCAGCTTGGTCCCGTTGAAGGCGGGCAGCGCTGGGCGAAGGTGGCTTTGTTAATCTAGTTCTTAGTAACATGTGCGACCATCGACCACGCGCAGCCAGAGTCTGGGAGACCTTATGAGCAACGACAGAATTGATTCCATCCTTCAGGAAGAACGTCAATTTCCCCCGCCGTCCGCCTTCGCCCAGCTCGCCCGTATTCGTTCCGCGTCGGAACTCGCCGCCCTGCGTGAGCGCGCCGCCGCCGATCACACCGGCTTCTGGGCCGAACTCGCGCGTAAGGAATTGAGCTGGCACACGCCGTTTCAAACCATCCTTGACGACAGCGCGGCGCCGCGCTACCAGTGGTTCAAGGAAGGCACGCTGAATGTGTCCTACAATTGCCTGGATCGCCAACTGGCCGAACGCGGCGACAAAACCGCCATTATCTTCGAGGGCGAACCGGGCGATACCCGCCACATCACTTACGCCGAATTGCATCGCGACGTCTGCCGTTTCGCCAACGCGCTGAAGGCGCAAGGCGTGGCCAAGGGCGACCGGGTGGTGATTTACATGCCGATGATTCCCGAAGCGGTTATCGCCATGCAGGCCTGCGCGCGCATCGGCGCGATTCACTCGGTGGTGTTCGGCGGCTTCTCCGCCGAGTCGCTGAAAGACCGTATCGAGGACGCCGGCGCGAAATTGCTGATCACCGCCGACGGCGGCCATCGCGGCGGTAAAATCATCGAACTCAAAGCGGCCGCCGACAAGGCGCTAAACCACGGCTGCGCCAGCATCGAAAAAGTCATCGTCTATAAACGCAGCGGACACGGCGTGCCGATGCAAACAGGCCGCGATGTGTGGTGGTCGGACACCATTGCCGATCAAGCCGCGCAATGTGAACCGGTGTGGGTCGAAAGCGAACACCCATTATTTCTGCTTTATACTTCCGGTTCCACCGGCAAACCCAAAGGCATACAACATTCCAGCGCCGGTTATTTGCTCGGCGCCGTCGTCACCCTGCAGTGGGTATTCGACATCCGCGACGACGACGTATTCTGGTGCACCGCCGATGTCGGCTGGGTCACCGGCCACAGCTACGTCGCCTACGGCCCGCTGGCCTGCGGCGCCACCATGGTGATCTACGAAGGCTCGCCCGCCGTGCCCGACACCGGGCGTTTCTGGAAGGTGTGCCAAGACCACCGCGTCACGATTTTCTACACCGCGCCCACCGCGATCCGCGCACTGATGAAACACGGCGACGCGATTCCCGCCCGTTACGATTTATCCACGCTGCGTCTGCTCGGCAGCGTGGGCGAGCCGATCAATCCGGAGGCGTGGATGTGGTATCACCGCGTCATCGGCCGCGAACGCTGCCCGATCGTCGACACCTGGTGGCAAACCGAAACCGGCGCGCACATGATCGCGCCGGTGCCGGGCGCGGTGCCGACCAAACCCGGTTCCTGCACCCTGCCCTTGCCCGGCATCGCCGCCGACGTGGTGGACGAACAAGGCAATAGCATCACCACGGCGAATCAAGGCGGTTATCTCGTCATCAAAAAACCCTGGCCGTTCATGTTGCGCACGATTTGGGGCGACCACGAGCGTTACATCAAAACTTATTGGGGCAAGTTCGGCGGCCAGTATTATCTGGCCGGCGACAGCGCCCGCCGCGATCAGGATGGCTATTTCTGGATCATGGGCCGCATCGACGACGTGCTCAACGTGTCCGGTCATCGTCTCGGCACCATGGAAGTGGAATCGGCGCTGGTCGCGCATCCACGCGTCGCCGAAGCGGCGGTGGTCGGCCGACCCGACGACGTCAAAGGCGAAACGATCTTCGCCTATGTGGTGCTGCGCGGCGAACGTCCACCCGGCGGCATCGACCACGCCCTCACCGAAGAGCTGCGGCTGTGGGTGGCGGAACAAATCGGCGCCATCGCCAAACCCGACGACATTCGCTACGCGGATAATTTGCCCAAAACCCGTTCGGGAAAAATCATGCGGCGTTTATTGCGTTCCATCGCGGCCGGCGTAGCCATCACTCAAGATACGTCCACTTTGGAAAACGAAGCGATACTCTTGCAGCTGCAAGGCAAACAATAAATGTTTACAAAAAGGGCGCCTCCGCAGCGCGCCCTTTATTCAAAATCATCCGGCTAATATTTAAGGTTGCCAATCTACATAAGGAGTATCGATCGGCCCCATAATTTTGTCATACATACCGTTCTTGCGCAGGGCCTGAATGGCCGAGGACAGCAATTTATCCAGGTCGCCGCCGTGTTCACCCTTGGGCAGAATGATCTTGACGTCGAAGACTTTGTAGAGTGCGCGGTGAATGTTCTTAAGAGCATTTTTCTTGACCAGCGGATCACTGGCGAAATCGGCGAAGATGAAACCGTCGATACGGCCGGCGTCGACTTTTTTCAAACTGCTTTCGAGGTTGGACGTGGCTTCGATCGGAAAAGGAAAATATTGGGTGTGGGCGCGGTCGGTCTCCAGTTTATAACCGGCGAGTTTGGCTGAATCCAGCGGTTTGTTCTTGTTTGAATACATGATGAAGTTGACGTGGAAAATCGTCTCGGTGGAATGATCGTAATTCAATTTACTCTGATCGGCGTTCGGCACCATGATCAGCGGCAGATGAAAATCCGCCCGGCGATTGATCACATTATCCATCGAACGGGCGAAAGGAACCACTTCGCGTTTGATGGTCACGCCCGATTCTTTCTCGATGGCCTTGACCAAATCAACCAAGACGCCTTTATCCACGCTTTCCGCGTAGCCCGGCATATTGGCGATACTCGCCGTCAGTTCCTTGGCCGTCGCCGGCGTGGCGAGCACTAGGGTCATGGCCAAGCTGATCCAAATTCCAGACGGAATTCCATGCATCATTGCGGTCTCCTTTTCAAATGACTGGCGGGCAAATGCAGCTATCGTGTAATTGATTGTAGGCGATGGAATGACCGGCATGGATTGCGCGGGGCATGCTCATCCATTCGTCCGCCAGTCCCATGAACCACCGCGCGCGATTCGGGCTTACGTCTTGAACGTACCGGTGACGCCCTGCAAATGATCGGCTTGTTTGGCCACGGAGTCGGCGGTCTTGGCGATTTCCAAGGCCGCGAGTGAGTTGTGTTCAACCGCGTCGGCGATTTGTTCGACGTTGCGCGACATATCGCGAATAGTCGCCGCGAGATCCTGGGTCGCCGCGACGATTTGCTGGGTTTGCGAGGTGGCGATCGCCACGGTGCTGTCGATGTCGTGGATAGCGGCGCCGGCCTGCTTCGCCAAACCCACCACGCTGGCGACCGCCTGCTGCCCCTGTTTCATCACCTCGACGGCCTTGACGCTTTCGGTCTGAATCGAGGCCACCGTCCTCGACACTTCGGAGGTCGCCTTCACGGTGTTCTTGGCGAGCGTGCGTACTTCATCGGCGACTACCGCGAAACCGCGGCCGTGCTCACCGGCGCGGGCAGCCTCGATAGCGGCATTCAACGCCAATAAATTGGTCTGGTCGGCGATCTCTTCGATCACATCGACCACCATGCGGATTTTCTTCGCTTCCTCGCCGAGGCCCTGCACGGTCACCACCGCGCGCTGCACCACCTCGGAAATATTCTCTATCGCCTTCACCGACTGCGAAATGACTTGCACGCCATTCGACGCGGTCTTCTGCGCGGCGGCCGAAACTTCTTGCACGGTGCATGAATTGCGTTCCACTTGCACGACGGTGACGCTCATCTCCTCCGCGGCGCTGGCGAGGGCTTTGGATTGATGGGAAACCGCGTCATTACTTTTGGCGATTTCCCGAGTGGTCGCCGATAATTGTTCGGCGGCGGAAACCATTTCCAGATTGAGGTCCTTGACCTGATCTATGACCACCCGGGTCTTCGCCACGAAGACATTGAATGAATGGGCGAGCAGGGAAATTTCACGCGCCCCCTCCTCGGGTAGCGACACGGTCAGATCACCGTCGCCTTCCGATATTTCCTTGAGGCGGTCGACCACCGCGCCCAATGGGCGAGTGACGACACGGCGGATCAAAACCAGGAGAATCGCGACGATGGCCAGGTCGATCAAAACCACCTGCCAAAGCGTCGAAAAGAGTAGGACTCGCAGTTCATCCCGCACGAATTGGTCCGTGGAACGCAATTCGATGGAACCGATTTGCTCACCGTCCTTGACGACGGTGCGGGTTAGCTTGCCGAAGTCGTCGCTGAAAGGCATGCCGTCGAACCCGCCGACTGCGCCGGCGGCGTTACGAACTTTCGCCGCGAACACCGCGCCCTTCGCATCGCGCACCACGATCGCAATCACGCCTTGGGCGGTCATTTCCGAGACGACGAACTCCTCGGCGCTTTTATCATTGAGATCCCACAGCGGGGAAACCAGTGAGGCCGCCAAACGTTTGGCCATCGCGTCGATCTCTTCTTGAGCATGGCCGAGTAACCGTTCCTTCGATGAAAGATAGGTGTAGGTTCCCAAAGCGCCCAAAATCAAGCTCACCGCAATGACTATCGCTGGAATGATTTTCTGTTCAATCGTCACTTTCATTCCGTTTCGCCCCACAAAAAGATGCTGGTTTCGTACATCATTATTTCGGCGGCAGAGTAGAAGAACTTTAGAATTTAATAATTAAACCTTACTCAAAATTAGGTATTTGATTGGGGTTGCATAGTTAAGACTAGGCTAGCCCAACGTTGCTTACCGATGGTGCCGAGCACCCCGCCGCATTAACCCCCCGGCAACCAGGGGGGTTAATGCGGCTGATGAGTTCAGCCTGCCACTTCAATCCGCCGTGCCAGGGCCTTTTGCCGTTTGGGAATCACGATTTGCAGCACTCCCTGTTTGACTTGGGCGGTAATGCCCTCGGCATCGGCGGTGTCGGGCATCACGAAGCGGCGATAAAACAAACCGCCGGGCCGTTCGCGGCGCTTGTAGCCGTTGGCGGCGGAACCCGCCTGTTCAACGCGTTTGCCGCGTATGACCAGCACGGCGTTTTCCATGGTGATGTCGATATCCTGCAACTCGACACCGGGAATATCGGCGTAAATCACGTAACGCTCGTGCTCTTCCTGGACATCGACCAACGGCATCCAATCGCTGGTGACGGCGGCGCCGTGTTCACTGCGGCCGTCGTCGATGCGGGAATCGAACAGCCGATTCACTTCTTTCTGCAGTTGATTCATGAACGCGAAGGGGTCATATGTTGCCAGTGCCATAACATCCTCCTGTCAATGTTTTCAGAACCTCCAACTCGCCCTGCGCAAGGACTTGCTAAGAAAAATAAGGGCGGCCAAAACACTTTCAAGACCCCCTGCACCGTGGTCGGGCGCTTGACGCACGGACAATAAAAAAGGGGCCTCAGCCCCTTTTTTATTGTCTATTTCACCGCGGTTTATTCTTCATAAACCGCTTTGATGCTGAGACGGACCCGGCCTTGCTTGTCGATCTCCAACACTTTGACCTTGACGATGTCGCCCTCGTTGAGCTTGTCGCTGACGTTCTGGACGCGCTCCTCGGAGATTTGCGAGATGTGCACCAGGCCATCCTTGCCGGGCAGGATGCTGACGAAGGCGCCGAAGTCCATGATTTTGGCGACCCGGCCTTCGTAGACCTTGCCCACTTCCACGTCGGCGGTGATCTCTTCGATGCGGCGTTGCGCTTCGAGGCCGGCGGCTTTGTCCACCGAGGCGATTTTAATGGTGCCGTCGTCGGTGATGTCGATCTCGGTGCCGGTCTCCTCGGTGAGGGCGCGGATGGTGGCGCCGCCTTTGCCGATCACGTCGCGGATGCGCTCGGGATTGATCTTCATGGTGATGTAGCGCGGCGCGTATTCGGACAACTCGCTGCGCGGACTGCTCATGACCTTGGCCATTTCGCCGAGGATGTGGATACGGCCTTCTTTGGCCTGATCCAGGGCGGCGGACATGATCTCGCGGGTGATGCCGGTGATCTTGATGTCCATTTGCAGCGCGGTGACGCCCGACGTGGTGCCCGCCACCTTGAAATCCATGTCGCCGAGATGATCTTCATCGCCGAGAATGTCGCTCAGCACCACGAAACGTTCTTTCTCTTTGATCAAACCCATCGCGATACCGGCCACCGGCGCGGTCAAGGGCACGCCGGCGTCCATCATCGCCAGGCTGGAGCCGCACACCGAGGCCATCGAGCTGGAGCCGTTGGATTCGGTGATCTCCGACACCACCCGCACCGAATACGGATACTCGGTCATGTCGGGCATCACCGCCATCACGCCGCGCTTGGCCAGACGGCCGTGGCCGATCTCACGGCGCTTGGGGCTGCCTACCATGCCGGTCTCGCCGACGCAGGAGGGCGGGAAGTTGTAATGGAACATGAAGGGTTCGCGGTATTCGCCTTCGATGGCGTCGATCATTTGCGCATCGCGGGCCGTACCCAAGGTGGCGACCACTAAAGCCTGGGTCTCGCCACGGGTGAACAACGCCGAACCGTGAGTGCGCGGCAACACGCCGACGCGGACGGTGATGGGACGAATCGAGCGGGTGGCGCGGCCATCGATGCGGCGCTCGCCGGCGATGATGCGGCCCCGCACCACTTCTTTTTCCAGACTGCCGAAGACATTGCGCACGTCTTCGGTGCCGAAGGCGGCTTGCTGGCCTTCGGGGGCGGTCGCGAGTTTAGCCAACACGTCCTGGCGGATCGCGGCGAGACGATCCTGGCGCGTCTGTTTCTCGGCGATGTTATAGGCATCGGCGATGGCGGCGGCGGCCAATTCACGCACCGCGTCCTTCACGTCTTTATTGGTTACCGCGGCCTGCCAATCCCAGCGCGGTTTGCCCACGTCGGCGACCATTTCCTTGATGGCGCGGATAGCGGTCTGCAATTGCGCATGGCCGAACATCACCGCGTCGAGCATCACCGCTTCCGGCAGTTCGCGCGCCTCGGATTCCACCATCAACACGGCGTCTTCGGTGCCGGCGACCACCAAATCCAATTGGGAGGTCTTGAGTTCGCTTAAACGGGGATTCAGCAAAAATTTGCCGTCGGCGTAACCCACCCGCGCCGCGCCGATGGGCGCTTCGAAGGGCAGGCCGGAGATGGCCAGCGCCGCCGAGGCACCCAGCAGCGCGGGGATGTCGGCGTCGATGTCCTTGTCCACCGACACCACGGTGGCGATGACCTGTACCTCGTTGTAAAAACCTTTGGGGAACAGCGGGCGCAGCGGCCGGTCGATAAGGCGGGAAGTGAGGGTTTCTTTCTCAGAGGGCCGACCCTCGCGCTTGAAGAAACCACCGGGGATCTTGCCCGCGGCGTAAGTGCGTTCCTGATAGTTGACGGTCAGCGGAAAGAAGTCGCGGCCTTCGACCGCCTCTTTTCTGCCTACCGCGGTCACCATCACCACGGTGCCGCCCATGCTGATCATCACCGCACCGGTGGCTTGCCGCGCAACTTCGTTGGTCTCGATGGTGACGGTTTGGTCACCGTATTGAAAAATTTTTCTATAGGGATTCACGTGAGCATCCTTACAAGCGGAAAGAGAGGATTAAGCGCGGCGACCCTTCAGAAGCGATAAAGGCCGAACATCCGTTCGGCCCCTGTTCGCACGGCGCCAACACGCAGGCGGAAAAAATCATGTCAGCGACGCAAGCCCAAACGGGACACCAGGCTGCGATAACGCTCGGTGTCGCTGCGCTTCAGATAATCCAACAGGCTGCGGCGTTGGCTGACCATTCTCAACAAACCTTGCCGTGAATGATGATCTTTAGCGTGGTCTTTGAAATGACCGGACAACTGATCGATGCGCGCCGACAGGATGGCAACCTGTACTTCCGGTGAACCGGTATCGCTAGGGCCCCGCTGATAATCTTTGATGATCTGCTGGGTGGCTTCAGTGCTCAGTGACATGCAATAACTCCAAGTGTCTTTAACGCTCTCATGAGAAGGCGCGTATTTTACCTAGTAAAGCCCGCTATATACAAGCAGATAAACGGGCTGGGGACTTGTTGCTCCCGCCGAATCGGGCGAGACGGACCTTATGCCCCGCTCACCAGGCGTTTCGGAGCGACGCGGCCGTCTTCCAGCACGCAGCCCACCCCCAGAAAGCGGCGATCGGCGGTGCGCAGCTTGACCCAGCCGCTGGTGGGCGCCTTGGGCACGAACACCGGTTGACCCTGGCGGAGAAAATAGGCCATGTCTTCCGACAGACAGACATCGGGCCACTGCTCCAGCGCGGCATCCATCGGCAACAGAAAACTGTCCAGTGTCGCAAGGTCTTGCTCGGCCGCGGCTTGCAAGGTTCCCATGCCGACCATTTGGTCGGCTTGAAACGGGCCCGCCGCGGTGCGGCGCAAGGCCGACACATGCGCGCCCACGCCGAGCGTTTCGCCGATGTCCTCGGCCAGGGTGCGAATATAAGTGCCTTTCGAGCAACTCACCGTCAAATCCAGCGCATCGCCGTCGCGGCGCAACAGACGCAAGTCATAAATCGTTACCTCGCGCGGCTGGCGTTCCACTTCGATACCTTGATGAGCTAATTTATAAAGCGGTTGGCCATTCTGCTTGATCGCGGAATGCATGGGTGGTATCTGCTGTATCGTTCCGGTGTAACGCGGCAGTACCGCCGCTATCGCCGCGTCGCTTACCGCGCCGGCGTTGCGGCGGGAGATCACCTCGCCCTCGGCGTCGCCGGTGGTGGTCTTCTCGCCCAGTTTGACGGTGACTTGATATTCCTTGTCCGATTCCAGCAAAAATGCCGACATTTTAGTCGCCGAGCCGAAACACAGCGGCAACAAACCGCTGGCCAAGGGATCGAGGCTGCCGGTGTGACCGGCCTTGCGCGCTTGGAAAAGTCGCTTGACCATTTGCAAGGCGCCGTTGGAAGTAATGCCGACGGGTTTGTCGAGCAGAACGATGCCATGCACGTCGCGAAGTTTGCGGCGCATCATTTAAGTCGGCTCCTCGCCGTCATCATTTTTTTTCTGCTCGGCCTTTTGTTCGGCGGCCACCCGATGCAGCAAGGCGTCGATACGCGAACCTTCGTCCAAGGATTTGTCATGGCTGAACCGCAGTTCCGGCAAGCTGCGCATCACCATGCGCTGGCCGAGCAGCTTGCGCAGAAAACCTGAAGCCTTGTTCAGCACCTTCAGAGTTTCGACGACGTCCTGCGCCGGGTCCATCACGGTGATGAAGACCTTGGCGTGGGATAAATCGCGGGAGAGTTCCACGGCGGATATCGTTACGAAACCCACGCGCGGATCACGAATTTCCTGTTGCACGATCAAAGCCAGCTCGCGCTGAATTTGTCCGCCCATGCGCTGGGTGCGGCTGAATTCTTTTGCCATAGATTAAACGACTCCGCGGCGAACGGCCGACCGTGCGTGCACTCGCTGGGCGCTCTGTACGTTTAGAGCTGACGCGCGACCGAAATACGTTCGAACACCTCGATTTGATCACCCGGCTGCACGTCGTTGTAATCCTTCACGCCGATACCGCATTCGGTGCCGGCCCGCACCTCGTTGACGTCATCCTTGAAGCGGCGCAGGGATTCCAAATGGCCTTCGTAAATCACCACGTTCTCGCGCAGTACACGGATGGGGTTATTACGTTTGACCGAACCTTCCATCACCAAACAACCGGCGATGGCGCCGAATTTGGGCGAACGGAACACATCGCGCACTTGGGCAAGACCGACGATCTGCTCCTTGATTTCCGGCGACAACATGCCGGACAAGGCTTTTTTAACGTCGTCGATGACATCGTAAATCACGCTGTAATAACGCGGTTCCACGCCGCGCTCTTCGGCGGCGCGACGCGCGGAGGCATCGGCGCGCACGTTGAAACCGACAACCACCGCGCTGGACGCCGCGCCGAGATTGATATCGGATTCGTTGATGCCGCCCACGCCGCTGGCGATAACTTTGACCTGCACTTCATTGGTGGAGAGTTTGGCCAAGGATTCGCGCAAGGCTTCTAAAGAACCCTGCACGTCGGTCTTGATGACCATATTGAGCGTGCTGATCTCGCCTTGACCCATTTGCGAGAACATGTCTTCCAGTTTCGCGCCGCGCTGGCGGGCGAATTCCACGTCGCGGAATTTGCCCTGACGGAACAAAGCGATTTCACGCGCCTTACGCTCGTCGGTGAGTACCTGCGCGCTGTCGCCGGCGTTAGGTGTGCCGGACAGGCCGAGCACCACCACCGGCATCGACGGGCCGGCCTCATCGACGGGACGGCCGGTTTCATCGAACATGGCGCGCACCCGGCCGTATTCCTGGCCGGTGAGCAGAATATCGCCTTTACGGACGGTACCGTTCTGCACCAAGATCGTCGCCATCGGGCCGCGACCTTTGTCCAGAGTGGATTCGATGACCACGCCGGTGCCCGGCGCTTCCTTCACCGCGGTGAGTTCCATCACCTCGGCTTGAGTCAGTATCGAATCCAGCAAAGTGTCGACGCCTTCGCCGGTCTTGGCGGAGACGTGCACGAACATGGTGTCGCCGCCCCACTCTTCCGGCACCACTTCATGGCCCACCAATTCCTGTTTGACCTTCTCCGGTTCCGCGCCGGGTTTATCGATCTTGTTGACCGCGACGATGATCGGCACGCCGCCGGCCTTGGCATGTTGCACGGCCTCTAAAGTCTGACGCATCACACCGTCGTCGGCGGCCACCACCAGCACCACGATGTCGGTGGCCTTGGCGCCGCGGGCACGCATGGCGGTGAAGGCTTCATGGCCCGGCGTGTCGAGGAAGGTGATCATGCCTTTGCTGGTTTCGACGTGATAAGCGCCGATGTGCTGGGTGATACCGCCCGCCTCGCCCGCCGCCACTTTGGTGCGGCGGATATAGTCGAGCAACGAGGTTTTGCCGTGATCGACATGACCCATGATGGTGACCACCGGCGCACGGGTATCCCGCGTGCCCGCGCCCTGCGATTCCAGAACCAAGGCATCTTCCAATGCACTTTCCTGCAACGGCTTGGCGACGTGGCCCATCTCTTCCACCACCAGGGTGGCGGTTACCTGATCGAGCACTTGGTTGATGGTGACCATGCTGCCCATGGTCATCATGAACTTGATCACTTCGGTGGCTTTGACCGACATCTTCTGCGCCAACTCGGCCACGCTGATCGTTTCGGGGATGCTCACTTCGCGCACGATCGGCGCGGTAGGACGTTCGAAACCATGTTTGCCGCTGACCGCCACGCCGCCGCGGTCACGGTGATCGCGGCCCTTCTTGCGCCGGCCGGCTTTCTCGGTGGTGAGATGCAATTCCTGACGGCCGTATTTACCGGCGGAGGGATCGTCGCGACCGCGTTCCTTGCCGGGCCGGCGTTTGTCTTTCTTGTCCTTGGCGGCTTCGGGCGCGGGCTTGGCAACTTCAGCGGCCGGAGCCGATGCAGGCCTGGATTTGGCGGCCAATTCCGCGACGCGGCGCGTCTCTTCCTCGGCGGCGGCACGGCGAGCCTCTTCCTCGGCGCGGCGCCGCTCCTCGGCGAGACGCGCTTCTTCCGCGGCACGCCGTTTGTCTTCTTCCTCGCGGCGCTGCGTCTCGGCCAGACGGGCCTGTTCTTCCTCTTCCTCGCGCGCCCGTTCCGCCAATTGGGTTTCCAGGCGGGCCACGTCGTCGGCCATCGCGACACTGCGTTTGACGTAGGTGCGATGGCGGCGCACTTCGACGTTCACCGTTTTAGCCTTGCCTTGCGGCCCGGACTGGCGGAGCTCGCTGACGGTGCGGCGCTTCAAGGTGATTTTCTTCGGCTCCGCGACACCGGGGAGTTCGGATGACAGACCGTGGTTGCGGCGCAGATACTGCAGCAGGTCAACCTTCTCCTTGTCGGTGATGGTCTGTTCGGCGGAACGGATATCCGAACCGGCCTCTTCCAGCTGGACCAATAAACGGTCGACCGGGATTCCCACGACTTCTGCGAACTGTTTTACCGTAACTTCCGACATGCTAACCTCTCGCTCCATGACTCAGGCGTTGCGAAGTTAAGTTGTAGAGTCTTAATTTCGCAACGCCTGAGTAAACACGGTGATTTACCTACCCCCACCTGCCCCGCCCCCTGCACAAGGGGCGGGAACGTAGCGGAAAGTGTAGCCATATTTACCGACTTAATGAGTAACCCTGCTGATCAGCCTTGTTGTTCAGTGGCGAACCAGGGTTCCCGCGCCGTCATGATCAGCTCACTCGCGCGCTGTTCATCCATTCCTTCCACGTCCAGCAATTCATCGACCGACTGTTCCGCCAAATCTTCGCGGGTCAACACGCCGCGCTGCGCCAGACGGAAAGCCAAACTGCGGTCCATACCCTTTATTTCCAACAAATCAGCGGCCGGTTCCACCGCGCTTTCTTCAGTGACGATGGCGCGGGTCAACAACACGTCGCGGGCGCGGTTGCGCAATTCCTCGACGATGTTCTCATCGAATTCCTCGATGGCCACCAATTCCTGCATCGGGACATAGGCGATTTCCTCGATGCTGGAAAAGCCTTCCTGCACGAGAATATTGGCCACTTCCTCATCGACGTCGAGCTGCTCCATGAACGAAGTCTTGAGCGCGTTGGTTTCCGATTCGCTCTTTTCCTCGGCCTGCGATTCGCTCATGACATTGAGCTCCCAGCCGGTCAGCTGGCTGGCGAGCCGGACATTCTGGCCGCCGCGGCCGATGGCCTGCGACAAGCCTTCCTCGGCCACCGCCACGTCCATGCTGTGGGTTTCTTCATCGACCACGATGGACTGCACTTCCGCCGGCGACATGGCGTTGATGACGAACTGGGCGGGATTGTCGTTCCACAAAATGATGTCGATGCGCTCGCCGGCCAATTCGTTGGACACCGCCTGCACCCGCGAACCGCGCATACCGACGCAGGCGCCGACCGGATCGATGCGCGGGTCGTTGGTCTTCACGGCGATCTTGGCGCGCGAACCGGGATCGCGCGCGGCGCTGACGATCTCGATCACGCCTTCGCCCGCTTCCGGCACTTCCAGTTTGAACAGCGCGATCAGGAGTTCCGGCGCGGTGCGCGAGACGAACAACTGCGGACCGCGGGCTTCCGACCGCACTTCGCGCAGATAGCCGCGCACCCGGTCGCCGTTACGGACATTTTCGCGGGGGATCATGTCCTCGCGATTGATTACACCTTCGGCGTTGCCGCCGAGATCCATGATCACGCTGCCGCGCTCGACCCGTTTGACTACCCCGGTAACCAGTTCGCCGATCCGGCTCTTATACGCGTCCACCACTTGGGCACGCTCGGCTTCGCGGACCTTCTGCACGATGACTTGTTTGGCGGTTTGCGCGGCGATACGGCCGAACGACACCGACTCCATGGGTTCTTCGATGAGGTCGCCCACTTCGGCGTCGGGCTTTTTCTTGCGTGCGTAGCCGAGTTGCAGTTGCCGCTCGGGATACTCCACCGGGGCGTCATCCTCCAGCACTTCCCAGCGGCGAAAAGTCGAATAATCGCCGGTCTGGCGATCGATACTCACCCGGGCGTCGATTTCCTCTTCGTGACGTTTCTTGGTCGCCGTCGCCAGCGCCGCTTCAATCGCCTCGAAAATGATGCTCTCGTTGACGCCCTTCTCGTTCGAGACGGCCTCTACCACTAAAAGAATTTCTTTGCTCATGCTACTCGCCCTTACTTGAGTTTGCGGCCATCCCTGCGCTACGCCTTGGCCACGGCTTCATTCGAGTTTCCTCGCGACGAAGCTCTTAAAGCTCCGGCACCAGGCGCGCCTGTTCAATGCTGTCCAAGGGAATGCGCAATTCCTCGCCATCCTGGACCAATACCACGTCGTTATCCCGCATACCTTGCAATAGTCCGGTGAAGTTGCGCCGTCCCGCCAACGGCAGTGACAGCCGCAGTTTCACCTGATTCCCCGCGTAGCGGCCGAAATGATCCGCCGTAAACAGCGGCCGGTCCAGCCCCGGCGAAGAGACTTCCAAAATATAGTGACCGCTGATGGGCTCTTCCACCTCCAGCACGCCGCTCACCTGGTGGCTGACCTTTTCACAGTCTTCCACCGTAACGCCCTCGGGTGTATCGATATACACCCGCACCAAGGATCGCCGTCCTTGGGGAAGATACTCCACCCCGACCAATTCGTAGCCCAGACCGCGCACCGCGGCCTCGATCGGCCGGCGCAACTTCTCGGATGCCTGTGCCACTCGCGCCTCCAAAAACAAAAAATGGGCCGTCGGCCCACTTCACATCACTACCCAAAATAACCACGGGCTTGTTCAAACCTGATTACCCGTCGTCCTGCGGCCGCGTGGGCGCTGCATCTCAATTCGGCCGTCGTCTCTCTTGCGGTAGCGTACTTAACAAAAAGCCCCGATGAGCGGGGCTTTTTTATTTTAACTAAAGCTGGTAGCGGGGGTAGGATTTGAACCTACGACCTTCGGGTTATGAGCCCGACGAGCTGCCAGACTGCTCCACCCCGCAGCAGAGGGCGTATCTTAACAAACCCCTCCCCTCGCTTCAAGCGAATGCGTGAGATATCCGGGGGTCTGGCGATAATAAAATCACGAAGGCCACCGCGTACTCCTGTTCATCGGCCAGACTCAAGTGACTTTCGGTGATGCCCAGGGCCGACATCAGCGCCAAGATGGAGCCGGTGCAGGTCAATGCCGGCTTGCCCGCGGCATTATGCGTCACCCCGATGTCGGCGAGCTTGATTCCGTTGCGGAAACCGGTGCCCAGCGCTTTGACCATGGCCTCCTTGGCCGCGAAGCGTTTGGCGAGGAAATGGGCGGGACGTTTATCAATCTCGAACGCGGCCTGTTCGCAAGGAGCCAATATTTTGTAAGCGAAGCGCTGGCCGTAGCGTTGCCAATTGGCTTGCATGCGGGCGACCCGCACGATGTCGGTGCCGATGCCGTGGATCACTGGCCGCGCGCCGCGCGCATCAGGCGCTTCATCTCGCGCACCGCCTCCTGCAAGCCGGCGAACAGAGCGCGGGCGATGATCGCGTGGCCGATGTTCAATTCCCGGATCGCGGGAATGGCCGCTATCGCATCCACATTGTGATAATGCAAGCCGTGGCCGGCGTTCACGTGCAGTCCGGCCGCAGTCCCATGACGCACGGCCGCCGCGATCTTCTCCAATTCGGCATTGCGCACCCGCGCGTCGGCGGCCCCGGCGTAGTGGCCGGTATGGATCTCGATCACCGGCGCGCCGCAACGCTGCGCCGCATCAACTTGGGCGAGATCGGCGTCCACGAACAAAGACACCCGGCAGCCGGCGGCGGCCAACCGTTCGCAGGCCTGGCGGATGCGCGCCTCCTGCCCCACCACGTCCAAACCGCCTTCGGTGGTCAACTCCTCGCGCCGCTCGGGGACCAGGCAACACTCCTCGGGCCGCAGCCGTTCGGCGATGGCCAGCATCGCCTCGGTGACGGCCATTTCCAGATTCATCCGGGTCTGCAATATTTCTTTCAGCAGCACCACGTCCCGTTCCTGAATGTGGCGGCGGTCTTCGCGGAGATGCAAGGTGATGGCGTCGGCGCCGGCCTGCTCGGCCTCGACGGCGGCCTGCACCGGATCGGGGTAACGGGTGCCGCGCGCCTGGCGCAGGGTGGCGATATGGTCGATATTGACGCCCAAGAGGATGGCGTGATCCGCGCTCGACATGGTTTCCTCGGTTCTATAGTGATTCAAAGCGGCTCGCGCTGGACATGGCGGGTAAACAGGCGGCGGCTGGCCAAAGGTTTATTACCCAGTTGGGCGGCCAGGGCCACCCGCATCAAACGCTTGGCTTCCCGCAAACTGCCAGCGTCCGCCAAATCTTCGCGGGCCAAGTCCAATAAACTGGCGCCGCGGATCAATAAGGTCTCCGCCGGCGCCGCCGATTCATCGGGCCAGCGCACCGGCCCCTCGCCCAAATGATACGCATAAACCCGTCCGGCTTCGACCGGCAAACCGGTGTCCGCTTCGTGGTCCAACACCAAGCCGTAGCCCAGCTCGGCCATCAGCCGCTTCTCGAAAATCCGCAACACCGGCTCGAGCGCGACGCTGGTCGAGTCCGCCGTCGCACGCACCAGCGCGGCAAGGGCGGTCTCGTAGCTGGCGTAAAGTTCGGAATGGGGGTCGAAACGATGCAGCAGCCGCGCCAGCAATTCATTCAAATACAGCCCGCTCATCAAGGCCGGACCGGTCAGCCAATGCGCGGCGGCGGCGCTCTCCACCGCATTGAGATTCGCCAGTTCGCCACTGCCCGACCACGACACCAATAAAGGATTAAACGATTGCAACAAGGCTTGCGAGCGCGATTTGACCTGCCGCGCGCCGCGCGCCACCAGGCCCACCCGGCCGAATTCCGGCGTGAAGACATCCAGCAGCAGACTGCTGTCGCGATAAGGACGGCGGTGCAACACATAACCGGGTTGCAACAAGACCCGGGCACGCTGGCTCATGGCTGGAAAAATTCCTGTTTACCGGCGGAAATGGCCGGAATTATAGTTCCCGGTCATCATAGCCCAGCTTGCGCAACAGCCGTTCATCTTCCGACCAGCCCTCTTTCACCCGTACCCAGGTTTCCAAAAACACCTTGGCTTCGAAAATCTTTTCCATGTCCTCGCGGGCATGCTGACCGATCTCTTTGAGCATGGCTCCACCCTTGCCGATGACGATGGCCTTTTGGCTATCCTTTTCCACCCAGATCACCGCGTGAATGCGGAACAATCCGCCTTCCACCGCGAATTTTTCGATCTCGACGGTGATGGCGTAAGGCAGTTCCTCGCCCAAACGGCGCATGAGTTTTTCACGGATCAGTTCGGCCGCGATGAAACGCTGACTGCGGTCGGTGACCTGGTCTTCCGGGAACAGCGCTGCGCCTTCCGGCAGACGCGCCAGTACCTCGGCCTCCAAGCGCTCGAGATTATCACCCTTGCGCGCGGACAGCGGGACGATGGCCGCGAAATTGAATTTCTCGGCCAGGGTTTTGATGTAGGGCAGCAAGGTTTCCTTGTCCGCCAGCATATCCACCTTGTTCACCGCGACGATGACCGGCGCCGGCTGTGAAGCCAGGCCTTGCAGAATACTGTCGTCTTCATCGGTCCAGCGCGTGGCGTCCACCACCAGCACCACCACATTCACTTCCGCCACGGTGGAACGCGCCGCCTTGTTCATATAGCGATTAATGGCGCGTTTGCCGCCGCGATGAATGCCGGGCGTATCCACATAAATCGCCTGTCCATCCGCCTCGGTTTTAATGCCGATGATTTTGTGGCGAGTCGTTTGGGGACGCGGCGAGGTAATCGCAATTTTTTGGCCGAGGATGCGATTGAGCAAGGTGGATTTGCCGACGTTGGGACGGCCGATGATGGCGGCGTAGCCGCAGCGAAACGGTGCAGGATTTTCTGACATAAAGGTGATGCTCTATTAATTACGCCGCAGAATAGCGCCGCGGCAAACATATCTTAAAGGATTAGTGATAAATCAGGTTAAACGCCAAGACGCCAAGCGCGCCAAGAATTGCTCTCTTACTTCAAGAAGGATTTTCTTGGCGTGCTTGGCGGCAAGAAGGTTTTCAGACGTTACCAGGTTTATTTCCCAGTCAAAGAGGCCAAGGCCGCCTGCGCCGCCGCCTGTTCCGCCTTACGGCGGCTGTCGCCCGTACCTTCGGTAGTCAATTCCGGTTCGGCCAGTATACAGGCGACTTTGAACATCTGCGCATGCGCATCGCCTTCGGCGCTCAACACCCGGTATTCCGGCAACGGCCGGCCGCGCGATTGCAGATATTCCTGCAAACAGGTCTTGGGATCTTTCAATCCCTGTTCCAGGGACAGCTCCGCCAATATGTTCTTATACACGGCGAACACCATGTCTTGCGCGGCGGCGAAACCGCCGTCCAAATAAACCGCGCCGATCACCGCCTCCATGGCGCCGGCCAGTATCGACTCGCGGCGGAAACCGCCGCTTTTCTGCTCGCCGGGTCCCAGGCGCAAATAATCGCCTAATTGATATTCGCGTGCCAATTGCGCCAAGGCGACGCCGCGCACCAAGTGGGCGCGCAGCCGGCTCAGTTCGCCTTCGCTGGCGCCGGGAAACCGTTCGAACAAGTGGTGGGCGATGATAAAGTTGAGCACCCCGTCACCGAGGAATTCCAAACGCTCGTTATTATTTTTGCCGACGCTGCGGTGAGTGAGCGCACTCTCCAATAAGCCGCGTTGCGAAAACTGATACTGGAAGACCTTTTGCAGGCGGGCCAAACTATCGATCAAGGTGCCACCAATTCCATGGCGTCATTGAATTTCGCCACCAGATCCAGGTTCACGAACAACGGCACCCGCGCTTCGTAATTGACCGTGACCGCCAGCTTGCCTTTGTCGCGAGTAATTTTAATGTGTTCAGGGCCGACATGATCGACGTCGTTGATATCGAGCCGGGTCATCAGGCGTTTTTCGATCTCCACGGCCGGCAACTTGGCGGTTTCCGGATCTTCATGCAGCGACTTTAAAACCGACTGGACTTTAAAATTTTCCAAGTACAGGGGAACAATTTTGACCAGCACCACCGCGAAAAAAGCGAAG
This sequence comes from Gammaproteobacteria bacterium, assembly GCA_919903055.1. Taxonomy (GTDB): domain Bacteria; phylum Pseudomonadota; class Gammaproteobacteria; order DRLM01; family DRLM01; genus CAKKSB01. Next base: position 24,212 of record CAKKSB010000104.1, read on the forward strand.
ATAATGAGCATGAGCAACATACCCATATAAGTCATCCCGGCCTGCTTGTTGTGTTTAAGAAGCGTGTTCATCGGTCTCTCCAGCGTCGCTTATCATCAATGAATACTGTCCCCGATCCGGTTCCATGTCACGCCGTTCGACCAATTCATCCAAATCATGAAGGCCTTGCCCACCAGATTCTTTTCGGGGACGAAACCCCAGGCCCGGCTGTCGTTGCTGTTGTCGCGGTTATCGCCCATCACGAAATAACTGTTTTCGGGCACCTGCCATTCACCGGCGTCCAGCCGTCCGTAATAATCGGGGTGCACCACCATTTGGTGCTGGGCGCCGTCCACCGTCTCCAGCTGCAATCTGACCGGCAAGGGTATGCCGGTGCTGACTTCGGTGTAAGGACCCACTGACTGTTGCGGCACCGGCTGACCATTAATTAGCAGCGCTTTGTTGTGATAGCTGACCCGGTCGCCCGGCAAGCCGATCACTCGCTTTATATAATCGGTCGAGGGATCTTCCGGAAAACGGAATACCACCACGTCGCCGCGCCGCGGCGCGCCGATCTCGATGACCTTCATGTCCACCACCGGCAGACGGATGCCGTAGGCGAATTTATTGACCAGGATGAAATCGCCGACCCACAGGGTGGGAATCATCGAACCGGAGGGAATACGGAACGGTTCCACCAAAAACGAGCGCAATAACAGCACGACCAGAATCACCGGAAAAAACGAGCGGGCGTATTCCACCAGCAGCGGCTCCTTGGCGATGCGCTGCTGATCGTCGTCCTTGAGCTGGCCACCCGCCGCGGCGGATGCGGTCGCCAATGCCTCGCGCCGCCGCGGCGCCCACAACCGCGCGTCCAAGGCCCAGATCACGCCGCACACCGCCAGCGCGATCACCATCATCGTTGCGAAATCCATTATTTTTTTCCTACCTGTAATATGGCCATAAACGCCTCTTGGGGAATCTCGACCGACCCGACCTGCTTCATGCGTTTTTTACCGGCCTTTTGCTTTTCCAGCAGCTTGCGTTTGCGGCTGGCGTCGCCGCCGTAACACTTGGCCGTGACGTTCTTGCCCATGGCCTTCACTGTTTCACGGGCGATGATCTTGGCGCCGATCGAGGCTTGGATCGCCACGTCGTACATCTGGCGCGGAATGACTTCCTTGAGTTTTTCGGTCAATTCCCGGCCGCGCTGAAAACTGCTGGAACGGTGCACGATCACCGACAAGGCATCGACCCGTTCGTTGTTGATCATGACTTCGAGCTTGACCAAATCGGCCGGCTCGAAACGTTCGAAGGCGTAGTCCATGGAGGCGAAGCCGCGGCTGACCGATTTCAGCCGGTCGAAGAAATCCATCACCACCTCGGCCATCGGCATTTCATAGGTGAGGGCGACATGAT
>CAKKSB010000105.1 GCA_919903055.1 Gammaproteobacteria bacterium
ATCCCGAACATCTCTGCCTGGGCCGCACGGCCCTGCCGCGCCTGCAACGGGCCTTGTCTCATGCGGATGAAGCGCGGCTGGCGGTGCCGACGTTGCGGGAGATTTACGCGGAGCGCGGAGAAAAATAGGGCGACGCCGCACGCATCGTCATGGTTAAGACGATACCCGCGTGGTTAAAATGGCTCGCGGCCAAAAATGGACTTTGGGTTTTTCTCAATGTAGGGCGGGTTCGCATCGCGCACCCGCCAAGCGTTGCGTAGCAACGCAATGCCGTAGCCTCGCCTCATTCGCGCTTAGAATCCACGACAGTTTTATCAAATCGAATACCAACTAACGCGCCCTCAGCACGTACACCTTCTCCTGCAAACGCGTCAGCCCCTGTTCTTGGAAGCGCGGTTCGGCGGGGAGAATGTCTTTTGCACAAACTTGCTCTACCTTGAAATGCGCTTGATAAAGCGCCGTGACTTCCTGCTCGATGACCGCGTAGGGCGGGCCCTGCATCTCGGCCTGCGGATAATCCATGGTCACCAATAAAACGTTCGCGGCGGCCGGCAGGATCGCGCGCAGGTGGGCGGCATACCGCTCGCGCAGCGCGGGGGGCAAGGCAATCAGCGAAGCGCGGTCGTAAACGCCGGCAACGTTGGCCATGTCCGCCGCCGTCAGTTCGAAGACGTCGCCGCAATAAATAGTAATGCCTTCACTTTCCCAGATTGTAAAAGCGCCCTGGTGGCGGGTCTCGGCGATCAAATCGTTTTCCGCGAAAAAAGCCTTCACGGCGCGGGGGACGATCTCGATACCCAGCACCGGGTAACCCTGGCGGCGCAGCCATAACATGTCTTTACTTTTGCCGCACAAAGGCACGAATACCCGGCGACCCACCGCGACGTTCATGTCCGGCCAGTAGCGCTGTAAATAAGGATTGATTTCATCTTGATGAAAGCCGATGCGGCCTTCGTCCCAGCGTGACTGCCAAAAATCCCGATTCATTTTTCAACCTCAAAGTTGTTAAATACCACTGAGCGTGCGGCGGTACTGCATGTTATTCCTCACCCGCTACGGGCAAAGCACGGAAATTTTCCGACCATGCCGCGTCCCCATCTTCTCTCTCTTTTACTAGGCCAACCGCCTCACGTGCAAGTGCCGCATACCATGGGAGCAGCCCAGCCCTGCACGCAGCAACCGCGTGGACGCGCCGCGCCGGCGCCGATACAATGGCGGACCTTCGACAACATAGCGCAATCACCATGGCAAAACATCCAAAAAAACGCGGCGCCACCCTGGCCCAGCGCGCCGACCGTCATGTGCTTTATCAGCACTCGGTGCAGGCGGCGGACTTCGAGGTGGAGTTTTTCGTGGACCGCTATCAGGAATTGCGCGGCAAAAAACCCCGCGTGTTGCGCGAGGATTTCTGCGGCACGGCGCTGCTCTGCGTGGAGTGGGTCAAGTCGCATCCGAAACGCACGGCGGTGGGCGTCGATCTCTGCCAGGACACCTTGGCCTGGGGCGCGCGACACAATCTCAAGCCGGCGGGGCGCACGGTAAGCGATAGGATTGCTTTACATCACGCCAATGTGCTCGACCCGTTGGCGGTCAAGGCCGACGTCACCTGCGCCATGAATTTCAGCTACTGCGTGTTCAAACAGCGCGGCGCGTTGCGCCATTATTTCGAGACGGTGCGCGCCGGTTTGAAGGAGGACGGCCTGTTCGTGCTCGATCTGCTGGGCGGCACCGAAACCATGAGCGTGCTGGAAGAAGAGCGCGAGATCGAAGACCAGGATTTTATCTACATCTGGGATCAGGCCAAGTTCAATCCCATCACCCACGATTTTCTCTGCCACATCCATTTCCGTTTTTCCGACGGTTCGATGCTGCGCAACGCCTTCACCTACGAATGGCGGCTGTGGACCTTACCGGAACTGCGCGAAGTCTTGCAGGAGGCGGGGTTCTCGCGCGTGCACGTCTACTGGGAAGAGTTCGAGAAAAGCCCCGGCGACGACGATGACGACGAGGAACAGTGGGAAGGCACCGGCACTTACCGCGACACGCTGCAAGCCGAGAATCAAGAAGGCTGGGTCGCCTATATCGTCGCCGAGGCGTAACTTAAGGAACCTGTGATTTATCAGAGGTTCCTTGCGGTACAGGGATGCGCCGCCATTTCTCGAACACTAACGTGTTCGAGAAATGAAGAAAAACAAAAATCACATTTTTTGGTTTTCGTCTCTGAAAATCCAGGGATGGATTTTTCAGAGCTTGCTTAAATATTATCGCGCGAGGACCAGACGCTCGGCGCGTTGCAATATTGCGCCGAACCTCGTGCCGCCCAGCCACCAGCCTATGAACACGCCACTCGCGTCGGCCAGCATATCGAGGTATTCGAAGCTGCGGTAATCGGTCATGCCTTGAGCGAATTCGATCGACACGCCCAGGCCGATCAGCCCCGCCGCCAAACGCCAGTGCAGCGGCCGCGCGTAAAGTTGCGCGAACCACAGCATCAACCCGGCATAACCCGCCGCGTGACTCCATTTGTCGCCGGCGCTGACATCGAGGCTGGGCGGATTGGGCATCAAAGAGAGATACAGCACCGCGGCGATCATCGACCACCCTAAACCACGCCACAGATCGAACCAGCGCAGCGCCCGCCGCGCCTCACGAAATTTCACGACCCGTTCTCCCACAGCCATGCCGCGCCGCGCACCCCGCTGGCGTCGCCGTGTTGCGCCGGCACCAGACGGGTATCGACCCGGTCGGAAAATACATAGCGCCCCCATACTGCGGGCACGTTTTGATAAAGGCTCTTCAGCTTTGAAAGCCCGCCGCCCAGGACTATCACCTCCGGATCGAGGATATTGATCACGCTCGCCAAGGCCCGCGCCAAGCGGTCTTCATAACGCGCCAGCGCGGCGGCGCAAGCCGCATCGCCCTCCGCGGCGAATTGCGCGATCTGCTCGGCGCTGAGCAACCGCCCGCTCACCGCGGCGAAATCGCGGGCCAGACCCGGTCCGGACAACCAGGTTTCGATACAGCCGTATTTACCGCAATAACAGGCCGGACCGGGACGCTCATCGTCGCGCGGCCAGGGCAAGGGATTGTGGCCCCATTCCCCGGCGATGCCGTTGGGACCCTGCAACAAGCGGCCGTGCACCACCACGCCGCCGCCGACCCCGGTGCCGAGGATCACGCCGAACACCACCGCCGCGCCGGCGGCGGCGCCGTCCACCGCCTCCGACAGCACGAAACAATCGGCGTCATTGGCGATGCGCAGCGGCCGGCCCAACAGCGCGGACAAATCTTTATCCAAGGGCCGGCCGTTCAAACACACCGAGTTGGAATTCTTCAACAGACCGCTGGCCCGCGACAGCGCGCCTGGCGTGCCGACGCCCACCGCGCCACACTCACCCGCGTGGTGTTCCAATTGGGCGACTATGGCGGAGATGGCATTAAGTGTCGCCCGGTAATCACCGGCAGGTGTGGCAACGCGTTCACGCGCCAACACCGCGCCTTGTTCGTCCAAGACAATGCCTTCGATCTTGGTGCCGCCGAGATCGATTCCGCATCTAAGCATTTTTCTGATTCCTAGTAATGTATTTTATGCTAACTACTGGCCGGCCGGGCGTGCGCATATATGGCCACCGCTCCACCAGCAGCATCAGCCATTAACCGAGTAAACAATGTTCTGGAAAAACCTGGTTTCATCGACAATGATTGCACGGAATAAAAGAACACGATCGCAGATTCGTGAATCTCACACAACATAATGGCCACATGTTTTTCCACCACCCCAATATACCGACCGTCAGCCCGGAAACGATGAGTCGCGGCCCTCAGGATACGCACATCCGTCCAGCGAGAGTGAGACAGCCGGACCTTGTGCGTATCCACTTACTTCGCGCGACCTTGATTCCTTTCGCCCCGGACGCCAGGCAAACGCCACGACACGCTACTACGCAGCGCGTCATGGCTACCCCACTGGCTGACGCCGCTTCGCGGCTAAAGTCCGGCTGTCTCACTCTTGCTGGATCGCGGGCTCCTCGCCCTCGCTTCGCTCTCCTTGGCTCGTCGAGTGCAAAAATCAGTTGGTATCGAATCTTATCCAGAAACCCGGGATAGCGCTACGCACGACCGGCAATCCAGCGTCCCTGCAGTTATCGAACGTTGTATGAATTATTGGAAACGCAACCTTGCGTCTCAAGCTGTGGTGATACAAACCGGCTACCTCTATATTCTATGCCATACGGATGCAGCACACCGGGAAAGTTGCAAAGACAGGCAGCGGCCTGGTCTGGCAATAGATTTGGCCTAGGATTAAATAAGGAGAATAATTCGTGACGGTAGACGTACTCGCCCATAACCACGAAGGAAACGCTGGCAGCGGCCTCACAGGAAAGCATTTTAATCTGCTGAGCTCATTTGCTCTACTAAGCTTTATGGTAATTTTCACTAGCGGAGCGATTTCCGCCACTTTCATCAGCGACTTCCTCGCCAAGAATCTCCTCGCACGCGATGCCGTGGATTCACAGCATTTTCTGCAGAGCATCTTCAATTCTAAGGGCAATCTCAATCTGTCCGTCGCCCCACCTGTCGATCTGAACCCCGTCAATCCCTTCGACCTCAATTACATCGCCGCCATGCCTGACGTGCTGCGCGCCAATTTTTACACGCCGGAACGGCGGGTGGCCTGGTCGACCAGCCGCGATCTCGTCGGCAAGCGGTTCGGCACCAACCATGAATTGGATCGGGCCCTGCGCGGCCAATTGGTTTTCAAAGTCCAGAAGCTCAACGAGGGGATCAAGGCCGAGCACATGCAATTCGGCGGCAACGATTACGCGGTCGAAAATTATCTGCCGATCTGGGACCGCGACCACCGCCGCGTGATCGGCGTGGTCGAAATCTATAAATCGCCGACCGAATTGTTCGTCACCATCGAAGAGGCCCACCGGCTGGTGTGGACGGGTGCGGTGCTGGCGGGTCTGCTGTTATACATTTCACTGTTCTGGATCGTGTTCCGCGCCAACCGACTCATCCATCATCAGCATGAAAAACTCGTCGAGACCGAAACTATGGCGGCGGTCGGTGAGATGGCCTCGGCGGTCGCCCACAGCATCCGTAATCCACTCGCCGCCATTCGTTCCAGCGCCGAACTCTCGCTCGAGACCTCCGCCGACGCCGGCACTCGCGAGATCGCCGAGGACGTCATCGCCGAAGCCGACCGTCTTGCGCAATGGGTACGCGAGCTGTTGATTTTCTCGCAACCGGGCGCGGGCAATTTCCAGCCGATGCGGCTCAAGGCCGTGCTCGACGAATGTTTGACCGGCTTCAGCCGCTGCATGCAGCGCCAGGGCGTTCAATTCGACACCGAACTCGAGGCGCTGGCCGAGATCAACGGCGACGTGCGGCTGCTCGCGCAGATGTTCAACAGCCTGTTCGCCAACGCCCTCGAGGCTATGTCAGAGGGCGGCAGGCTCACGGTGCGCGGCGCACACGCTGATGAGGGCCGCACAGTGCAGATTTCAATCAGCGACAGCGGATATGGTATTCCCCGCGAACGTCTCGACCAGATATTCGAGATGCGCTCCACGACCAAACGCGGTGGCCTCGGCATCGGCATGGCGCTGGTCAAACGCATCGCCGACCGTCACGGCGCTCACATTACCATCATCAGCGACATCGGCAAGGGCACCACCGTGCACCTGCGTTTCCCCACGGAGGCACGTCCATGAGTTCGTTACCGGCCATCCTCATCGTCGAAGACGAGCCGACCCTCGCCAAGAACATGCGTCTGTTCTTGCAAAATGCCGGCTTCGACGTCCACACCGCGAACTGCGGAAAAGCCGCGCTCGCCGAACTCGAAGGCTTCAAGCCCGACGTCATTCTGCTCGACTATCGCCTGCCCGATACCGACGGCATCGAACTCATCGGCCGCATCCACCGCATCGATAATGGCGTGCGTACCATCATCATCACCGGCGAAGGTAATATCCAGATCGCGGTGCAGGCGATGAAGGCCGGCGCTTACGACTACCTCATCAAACCGGTAGCGCTCAAGGAACTCAGCATCATGCTCGAGAAACTCGCGCGCCACGAACGGCTGGAAGGCGCGCTCGATTATTACCGACATAAACAGGCCGAAAGCAGCGGCTTATCCAAACTGTGCGGCCAATCACCGCCCATGCTCGCGCTCAAGCGGCAGATCGCGCAGCTGCTCGAGGCCGAACGCAGCCTCACCGACGGCGTGCCCGCCTCGATACTAATCACCGGCGAGACCGGCACCGGCAAGGAACTCGTCGCGCGCGCCTTTCATTTCGACGGACCACGCCGCGGCGGCGCATTCATCGAGGTCAACTGCGCAGCCATTCCTGCCCATCTGCTGGAGGCTGAGCTATTCGGTTACGAACGCGGCGCCTTCACTGACGCGCGCGAACGTAAGATGGGTTTGGTTGAAACGGCCGACGGCGGCACACTGTTCCTCGACGAAATCGGCGACATGGAACCCGCCCTGCAAACCAAGCTGCTCAAGCTGCTCGAAAACCGCAGCGTGCGCCGGCTTGGCGGTCTCCGCGACAAGCAGGTCGACGCCCGCATCATCGCCGCCACCAATTGCCAGCTCGAACAACTCGTGGCGCAAGGCAAATTCCGTCCTGATCTTTATTTCCGGCTGCGGGTAGTGCAGATACAATTATCGCCCCTGCGTGAACGCGGTGATGACATCATAGCGCTGGCAGAAAATATGCTGCTGGAACATGCTGGGCGTTATCGCAAACCGCTGCTGCGGCTCAACGCGGCCGCGCAGCGCGCATTGCGCGCCTATGCCTGGCCCGGCAACGTGCGTGAGCTGCGCAATATGATGGAACAGCTGGTGCTCATGGCCTCGGGCGCGGAAATCGACGCCGCGCAACTACCGCTCAGCAGCGCGCTGTCGACGTCCTTCACGGCGGTCTTGCCCACCGCCGCGTCCAGCCAACTCGCCGCCGGCGCGCTCAACCTCGGCGAAATGGAGAAACGCCTGCTGCTCGAGGCGCTGGAACGCACTCATGGCAACGTCACACGCGCCGCCGAGCTGCTCGGCCTCACGCGCGATGCGCTGCGCTATCGCATGGAAAAATACGGCATCAACGCCGTCAATTGACCCGATGCCGGGCCATTTCACCCGCAGGTCACCGCTACGGCAATCGCCCGCTAAAAAATTCAGCAGCACATGAATGGGTTGACGCTCACTCGAGCGCTGGCGTGCTTTCTGCTTCCTCACGGCAGGCATACGACGGGCGATGAACATGCGCAATACGGACATCCTCATGATCGACGACAACCGCATCTTGCGCAAAGTGGTGCAGCGTTATCTGACCCGGCGCGGTCTTGGTATCATCACCGTCGCCACCGCGGCCGCGGCCCAGCGCGTACTCGCGCGACATTCTCCCCGCCTGCTGCTGGTCGATATGCAACTACCCGACGCCAGCGGCCTCACCCTGGTGCGGAACTTCGCCGCGCGCGGCATAACCGTCATCGCCATCACCGCCGACAGCTCGCCACGCTGTGAACACGAGCTGCATCACGCCGGCGCCGCCGCATGTCTGATCAAACCCTTTCCACTGCCCGTGCTCGCACAGGCGATCAGTCACGCGCTCGCGGATTAGCGCGTGCCGTAAAGCGCATTTCCAATAATTATTGACCGGCCCCATGATGTTTGAATTCACATTCGTGCACACAGCGCACGCTACCCTTGGATTACGGCTGTCAGCGCGCCCGCGCGCAAGCGGGCGGCTTGGGTGTAGACACCCAAACGGGTGGGGCATATCACCCGCCCCAATGCGCGGTCTCGCCCACGTTACGTCTCCATCCAAGAAAATTCAACGATTTCAAAAGACTTAGTGACCCGCCAGCCCTGGCATGGTCTCTGCTATCTCACTCTCATTCAATCAAAGGAAATCCTGGGGATGTTTGTGAATAGCGATGCTTGGCTCAGCCTGCTGAACGGCTTGCGCGCTATCAGTCTGGTCGTTGCAAGCTTCCCCGCCCCTCATCTCCGGCCGACTCCCGAAGGGGGCCGACACCCCTCCCTTTCCTCTAAGGGGGGCGGATGTTCTAACCAGCATTATTTTTTCAATCCATTAATGGTTTTGACGAATCGCTGTGTTCGCGCCACGTTCTCTGAGATCGATATTCGGTTCCAGCAACTGTGGCGTCTGGTCGCGCATGGGGTAAGTGACGCTAACCAAATGATTATGCTTGGTTATCGTAAATCGCAGCCGTTTTGTGGTCTAGGTCGTGGGTGATGGAAAGAATGGCAACGGCATGGTTGTGGTTGACATCGGATAAAATATGGGATATTTTTCCCAATATGAACACTGTAAATATTCTCAATCGCGCTATCCGGCGCTTACTGTATCCCTTAGTGAGGGTGCTGTTGCGTCATGGCATGCCTTATACCGTATTCGCGGAATTAGCGCGGGCAGCCTACGTCAACGTGGCACTACGCGAGTTTCAAATTCCCGGGCGCAAGCAGACGGTTTCGCGTGTCGCGGTGCTGACCGGACTGACCAGAAAAGAAGTGCTGCGCCTGGTTCGCATGACTGAGGCCGCCGAGGCGGGGGGGACGGCAAGGCCTCATCGCGTTGAGCGCGTGGTCAGCGGTTGGGTGCGCGACCAGGATTTTATCGCCACGGCAGGCGAATCGGCGGTGTTGCCGCTGGATGGGGTGGGGGCGACCTTCGAAGAATTGGTGCGCCGTTACAGCGGCGATATGACACCGCGGGCCGTATTGGATGAACTCGTGCGCGTCGGCGTGGTGGAGCACATGGATGATGGCCGCGTGAAACTCCTGCGGCGGGCCTATATCCCTGGTGGTGACGAAGCGGAAAAGCTGCCGATATTGGGTGCTGACGTCAGGGATCTGATCAGCACCATAGACCACAACTTAAGCATGCCCCCTGCCGAAGCGTGGCTGCAACGCGCGGTGGTCTACGACAACTTGCCGGAAGAGTATGTGCGGCGGTTGCGTTTGTTGGTCACCCAAGATGGCCAAGACTTTCTGGAACGATGGGATAAAGAACTGGCTCGACACGATCGTGACGTGAACCCGTCCGCCGAGGGCAGTGGTCGGATGAGAGCGGTTATTGGTGTGTATTACCTTGAGGAACCCCACCTCAACTACAGCGAGGAGCAAGAGTCATGAATAAATCGATATTGCGTTCAGTCACATTGGCGGCGGTAACCGCCCTAGGCGTCACGGCCTGTGGTGGAGATGGCGGCGGGGATGTCGCGGGCGGCGGCGTCACCGGCACCGGCATCAGCTACGGGACCGTCACGGGTTTCGGCAGTGTATTCGTCAACGGCGTGAAATACAACACCGATGCCGCGACGATAGCGTTGGATGACAACCCCGGCGTGGAAGGCGAACTGCGCGTAGGCATGGTGGTGAAGCTGGAAGGCACGGTCAACGACGACAAGATCACTGGAACCGCCACCAAGATCGAATACAACGATGTATTGGAAGGCACGGTCAACACGGCTCCCGATCTTGCCACCAACACCATGGTGGTCATGGGACAGACGGTGCGCTTCGACAATCTGACGGTATACGAAGATAAAGTGAGCGGCGCTACCGGGACGATGGTCAACTTCAGTGGTGACGTGGCGACGAACAACGTAATTGAAGTCAGCGGCTGGAGCGACGACAGCGGCGTCGTTCGCGCCGCACGGGTCGAACGCAAGGCCGCCAGTCTCGGCGCGGGCGCGGAGCTGGAGATCAAGGGCGTGGTCGCCAATCTCGACGAGGCCGGCAAGACCTTCACCATCGGCGGGTTGACGATTAATTACGCCAACGTCGTGAGCGTTCCTTCCAATCTGGCCAACGGCATGATGGTGGAAGTCAAGAGCACGCAGACCCTTTCGGGCAACACCATGACGGCCTCGCGAGTGGAGGCCGAGGACAGCCCGTTCACGGGTATGACCTCGGGCCGCTTGGAGATCGAGGGTTACGTGACGGCCGTGACCGGCACCGAGTTCACCGTGCTGGGCCAACGGGTGAAGACGACCAGCGCAACGGTATATGAAAACGGAACGGCGGCCGACATCGCCGTCGGCAAGAAAATAGAAGTGAAGGGGACCGTCGGCAGTGACGGCACGTTCACCGCTGTCGAGATTTCCTTCCGCCTGCCCAACAATGTCGAGATCGAAGGCACCGTAACGGCGGTGAACAGCTCCGCCAATACCGTGACCGTGATGGGCGTAGCGGTGCAGCTCAACGCGGTGACGCAGATGGAAGACGCCAGCGATGCGAAGCAGCGTCCCTTCGCCTTGGCGAATTTGAGCTCGGGCGATTTCGTCGAGATACGCGGTTACATGAAGGATGGCCAAGTGATCGCCACGCGCCTGGAGCGTGATGACCTCGTGTCGGAAGTGTTGCTACAAGGCGCCGTGGCGGCGAAAGCGGACGACCTCTCCACGCTGACTATTCTGGGCGTCACGGTGAACACTTCAACTTCGGCGGTGTATCGCCTGACCAGCGATGGTCCGCCGGTTTCCCGCGCCGACTTTTTCTCCGCCGTCAGCGCCAACGCGACGGTGGTGAAAGCCAAAGGCGCATGGAACGGCAGCAGCATCATCGCCACGGAAATGGAAATCGAAGACTAAAGATGATTGCTTGATCCCTATATTGACGGGCGCCGTCGGCGCCCGTCAAACACGGAAAGAAAACAAATAAATTGAGGAAAGGAGACAGGCCATGTTTACGAACACAGTATCCGATCGATGCGGCGAGCCTGCGATCGCCGAGCTGAACGCCGGCCGCGTTCCCGTCCCGGCCGTGAATGTGCAACCGGGCCCGCGCGAATGGCGGCGGCCACGCGACAACCGCGGCAAACCGCGCATCCTGCTCTATTCGCACGACACGATGGGGCTGGGCCATATCCGCCGCAACATTTTGCTGGCGCAGGCGTTGACGTCGGGCCAGCTCGCGGCCGACGTGCTGCTGATCACCGGCGCGCGCGAAGCGGGTCGCTTCCAATTGCCGCGGAGCTGCGACGTGGTGGTCCTGCCCGCGCTCTGCAAAGACGCGGATGGCGCCTACGGCGCGCGTCATCTTTCGCTGCCGCTCTGCGAAATCGTCGCGCTGCGTTCGCAGATGGTGCTCGCCAGCATCAAATCCTTCCGCCCGGACCTGCTGATCATCGACAACGTGGTGCGCGGCATCAACGGTGAACTCGATCAAGCTCTGCGTTATCTGCGCGATAGCGGCGGCACCCGCTGCGTGCTTGGCATGCGCGACATCCGCGACGAACCCCAGGCCGTGCGGCACGAATGGGAGCGGGCGCATTGTTATGAGGCGCTGCGCAACTATTATCACGAGGTCTGGGTCTACGGCGATCCCCGGGTCTACGATCCGCGCAGCGAATACAGCCTGCCCGACGACATTGCGGCAAAAGTCCGCTTCACCGGCTATCTCGACCAGCGGGCGCGCCTGCAGGACACGGCGCGCACCGCTGGCGAAAATAACGAGAAGATCAAGCCACGCGGCCGCTTCGGGCTCTGCTTGGTGGGCGGCGGCCAGGACGGCGCGGCCCTCGCCCTCGCTTTCGCACAGGCGGTCTATCCCGACGACACCAGCGGCGTCATCATCACCGGTCCGTATATGGAGGTGACCACCCGCGAACGTTTACAGGCCATCGCAGCGATGCGACCGGAATTGCGTGTGGTCGAGTTCATGAGCGAACCCACCGAGCTGCTGCGCGACGCCGCCTTCGTGGTCACCATGGGCGGCTACAATACGGTGTGCGAAGTACTGTCCTTCGAAAAACCCGCGCTCGTGGTACCGCGCGTCGTGCCGCGGCGCGAGCAGCTCATCCGCGCCGAATGCCTGCGCGAGATCGGCGTCATCGACATGCTGCATCCCGAACAACTCTCTCCTCAAAACCTGAGTGTCTGGATGGATAAGCTCGAAGCAGGCGCATCGAGCCATGCCCGGCATCTGATCGACATGCAAGGCCTGCAGCGCATTTCCGAGTTCACCGCGGCGAACCTGCAAAAGCCGCGTCCCGCGGCAGCGAAGTCACTGCGGGTAGCGTCATGAACACCGTGCCGGCAGAACCACCCACCCGGCTGATCCTGTTACGCAAAGCCAGACAACACTTCGGCCGCCACTTCCGCCCCTATTGGCGGCTGCTCGCCGTAGGTGGTTTTTGTCTCGCCGCGGTGGCGGTGCTGCAACTGCTCAAGCCTTGGCCGCTCAAGCTGGTTTTCGACACTCTGCTGATGCCGGTACCTGATGTCTGGCTGCTGCAATGGTTTCCCCAACTGGCGGGCCGCAACGATTTGCTGCTCGCAGTGATCGCGCTTTCGATCCTGGTGATCGTTGCCTTGGCAAGCGTACTCGGTTTCGGCCACACCTATATTTTTAAGAGCGTGGGCCAACGGGTGGTGGCAGCCATACGTGGCCAGCTCTATACCCACATCCAGCGCCTTTCACATTCCTTCCACGACCAGAATCAGTCAGGTGATTTATTGCTGCGCCTCACCGCCGACATTCGCACTCTGCGTGAATTGTTAGTCTCAACCATAGTGACCCTCGGCGAACGCGGCCTGTTCCTGTTCGGCATGCTGGCCATCATGTTATGGCTGGACTGGCAACTCGCCCTGGTGGCGATGGCCGTGCTGCCGCTGCTCGCGGTCTGCGGCAAATTGTTCGCGCGGCGGATTCGCAGCGTCAACCGCCGCCAGCGCGATCAGGAGAGCCGGCTGGCGAGCCGGCTCAATGAACGCATCGGGGCCATCAAGCTCGTGCAGGCTTTCACGCGCGAAGCTCATGAAGAAGCGCGCTACGCCGATCACGAACAACATAATCTCGAAGCCGGCCTCAAGGCCGCGCGGCTCGAGGCGCGGCTCACGCGCATCGTCGAGGTTATCCTCGGTATCGGTACTTGCGCTGTGTTGTGGTTCGGCGTGACGCGGGTGCAGAACGGCGCGATCACCGCCGGCGACTTGCTGATCTTCGTCGCTTATCTACGCTCAATGCACAAACCGATACAGAAGATGGCCGACATCACCGCCAAGCTCGCGAGCGTCGGCGTCTGTACGGAGCGTGTGATCCAGGTGCTCGAGACCGAACCCGAGATCCGTGATCTCCCCCACGCTGTCACCGCGCCGCGGCTGAGCGGCGAAATCCGTTTCGAAGAAGTAGGCTTCGCGTATGCGCGCGGCGGCCGAATATTGGACGGCGTCAGCCTTGCCATCGCGCCCGGTGAACACGTCGCGGTGGTCGGTGCGAGCGGCGCCGGCAAATCGACCTTGGCCCATCTGCTGCTGCGTTTCTATGACCCCACGGCCGGCCGCGTGCTGGTCGACGGCCGCGACCTCCGCGATTACACGCTAAATTCTCTGCGCGACCAGATCGCCGTCGTGCCGCAGGAGGCCGTGTTGTTCGAGGGCAGTCTGCGCGACAACATCGCTTATGGCCGCCTCGATGCCGACGACGCGGCGATCCTGCGCGCGGCGGAGTTCGCCGACGCGCGCGGGTTCATCGAGCAATTGGAGCAGGGCTTCGACACACCAGCCGGCGAGCGCGGCAAAACCTTGTCCGGCGGCCAGCGCCAGCGCATCGCCATCGCGCGGGCGGTCGTACGCGATGCGCCCATCTTAATCCTCGACGAACCGCTGGCGGGCCTCGACGCGCAGAGCCGCAGCCTGGTGCGCAAAGCGCTCGAACGACTGCGCAAGGGCCGCAGCACCTTGCACATTACCCATGACGCCGGCAGCGCCGCCGCCGCCGACCGCGTGATATGGCTGGAGCGAGGCCGTGTCGTCGCGGTGGGCGGCCATGACGAGCTGTTGCGCGGCCATGGAGCTTACCGCAAGTTATGGCAGAGCGGACCGTCGCCGGCCGATGAGCAAACCTTGGCGCGTGGGGCGGTGGCCTAATGAAAAACACCACCGCGCTTTTCTATCTCGACGACCCGCTGTTTCCGAGTCTCGCGGTCGCCGTCGATGCCCAGCGCATGGCGCGTTACTTCGAAGGGCTGCTGAGCGCGCCGGGAGAGTGGCGGCTCACAGCCTGCCGGCTCGAACGACTGCGCTACCGCCGCGCGACTCGCTGCATCCTGCATTACGAAATCAACTTGCGCCGCCATGCCGATGGGGCGGAACAGGTGGTATGGCTGATGGCGTATTTATACGCCGACCAGAAAAAATTGCGGTCGCGGCAGCGTCGCCTGGATATGCTCGGCGCAGCGCATGACGAACAAATACCCATGCCGCGCTACGCATTCCTCGACGAACTCGCCATACTGGTCACCCGTTTCCCGACCGATCACGCGCTGCCGGCCTTGTGCAAAATTACCGCGGACCTGCCCGGCCTCTTCGGATCACGCTGCGCGGCCGTGTTTGGCGCGGAGGAATGGCGCATGCTCGACATGAGCTTGGAACCAGTGCGCTGGCGCGCTGGACTCTCCGCCGTCATGCGAGCACGCGTGCGCGGCGAGCAGCAAAGCGGCGAGCAGGCCGAACGCCGGTTTTATGTGAAGGTCTACGCACCCGCCAGCGCCGGCTTGGTCGCGCCGCCTGGCTATGCGCCAGCGCCGGCTCCACCGTTCAAGAAGGTGGTGGACACCGTGTTTCACGATGCGATCGGCGGCATCGAGATCCAGCGCGCCGCGACGGGTACACCTCTGCTCAGTCTTCTCATGCAACAATGCGCCGATCATGGCGAGGCCGTGCGACTCGCCACGGCACTCGCGGACTGGCACCTCAGCGATGCGATCCTTAAACGCCGTCTATCGCTCATCGATCTGACCGCCGCCATGGAGCGGGTGGCGCACACCCTGAGCGCGGCCCTGCCTTATCTGCATGATACGGTGGCCGCCACACTGAACCGCATCCGCCAGACGTGGACCGAGAGTGTCTTCGTGCCCGCCCATCTCGATCTCAAGCCCGACCATATCTTTTTCGCTGCCGGCGACGTGACGTTCATCGACCTCGAGTCCGCCGCCAACGCCGACCCGATGCTAGACCTCGCGCATCTGCTCGCGCGACTGCATTATGCGCAGGCCCTTTATCAGGTGCCGGACCGCCACGCACGGCAGTTTGCCGCGCACGTCTATGAAAGTTATCGCGGACAGGTGCCGCGCGGCTGGCTCGGCAATCTGCTTTGCTGCTATGCCTGGTCGCTGCTGCAAATCGCGGCGAATGTATTCGAACATCAGCGGCCGGGCTGGGCGGCGTGGGTCTACCAGCTGGCGCACACCGCCGCGGCGATGGATCTGGCCAACCCGAACGCGTTCACGCGCTTGCTCGAGGCGGAGACCGAACTGCATACACCATATCCGCCGCTGACGAACCGGCTGGCCATGGAGATCCGCCCATGAAATTACTCTATCTCTCGCCCGACTACGGCATACCGGTGCTGGGCTATAAAGGCGCGGCGGTGCATGTGCGCAGCATGGTCGCGGCGCTCGGCCGCGCGGGACACCAGGTCGTGCTGATTTCGCCGATGGCAACCGCGAGCGGCTGGGACACGCCCGAGCCGCTCGCGGCCAAGTTCGTGCATTTGCCCGCCAGCGACGAGCTGCTCGCCTGCATCGACACCGTCGAGGCCTATGGCGAACTGCTCGCGACCGACACCTCGCTCGCCAAAGACCTGCGCCGCATTCTCTACGACCGCCACCTCGCGACTCATTTGCTGCGGCGCTACACGCGGTTGCCGCCCGACTGCATCTATACGCGCGCCGCGCTGCATTCGCTCGCGCCGGTGGCCTTGAGCAAGGCCACCGGCCGGCCGCTGGTGGTCGAGCTCAACGCGCCGCTCGCCGAGGAGCACGCCACTTATCGCGGCGGCGGCGCCGATGAACTCGCGGCGCGCGCGGAACAGCGTTTGTTGCGCGAAGCCGATGCGGTGCTGGTGGTGTCGCGGCTGCTGGCCGAACATGCCTACCGCTGCGGCGTCGCCGAAGAACGCGTGCATGTCGTACCCAATGCCGTCGATCCCGATCTGTTTCATCCCGCGCCGCGCTCGCAGCAACTGCGCGCCCATTTAGGCGTAGGCGACGGACCCGTGCTGGGCTTCGTCGGCGGTCTGCGGCAATGGCATGGCGTCGAGTGCCTGCCCGACTTGCTGCAACGTCTGATCACTCATTTTCCAGGCGTGCAACTCGTGGTGGTCGGCGAAGGCCCGTTGCACGCGCCGCTGCAATTGCGTTTCGCCGAGCTCGATCTGCATGAACGGGTGGTGTTCACGGGCGCGCTGAGCCATCGCGACATCGCCGCCGTCATCCGCGAGTTCGATGTCGCGCTCGCGCCCTATCCGCAACTCGAACACGATTTTTATTTCTCGCCGCTCAAGCTGTTCGAATACATGGCCTGCGGCGCCGCCGTGGTCGCCGCCGACGTCGGCCAGATCAGCGCGATCGTGCAACACGGCAAGAATGGTTTGCTTTATCGCGCGGGCGATCTCGACGGTCTCGTGGATTGTTGCCAGCGGCTGTTGTTCGACCCCTCCTTCCAGGATCGCCTCGGCGCCATGGCCACCCACACGATTTTGACGCAGTACACTTGGGACGGTAATGCCGGACGCGTGACCGAAATCATCGAGGGCCTGCGATGAGTGGTTCCAGCGTACGGCGTATCACTTACGTGGTTAACGTCTTTCCCAAATTTTCGGAGACCTTCATCGCCAACGAGATCGCCGAGCTGCGCCGCCGCGGCGTGGAGGTGCAGATACTGTCGCGCCGTCGTCCCGCCGATGACTTGCGCCACGCGGTCGTGGTAGAGAACGGCCTCGAAGCTATTACCTGTTATGATCCGGCGCAGTTTGAAACTGCCCTGCGGCGATTCCGCCCCCAACTCATTCACGCGCATTTCGCGACGCGCGCCACCGAAACCGCGCGTGCGCTCGCCACTGCGGCAGCGCTGCCCTACACCTTCACGGCCCATCGCTATGATATCTACGACCGCCCACCCCCGGACTTTGCCGCGCGTTGTCGCGCAGCCGCAGCGGTGATCACGGTCGCCGAGGCCAATGCCCACTACATGACTCAAATCCTGGATGCACCGCGCGCGGGACTCCACGTCATTCCCTGCGGCATCGACACGCGCCAGTTCGCGCCCGCGCCGCGCGTCACGGAGACGCCGCCCTGGATCGTGTGCGTCGCCCGCCTCCACCCCGTGAAGAATCTGCCGGTGCTGTTACGAGCCTGCGCCCTGCTGCGTGACCGTGGCCTGGCTTTTCGCTGCGCCATTATCGGCGAAGGCGATACGCGGCCACTGATCGAGGCAGAGCGGCATGCGCTCGGCCTCGACGAGTTTGTCGTATTGACCGGCGCCGCCGATCAGGGACAGGTGCGCGCGTGGTGGCAGCGTGCGACGGTCGGCGTACTCACCAGCCGCTCCGAAGGCTGGCCCGTGAGCCTGATGGAGGCCATGGCCTGCGGTGTGCCGGTGGTGGGCACGGCCGTCGGAGGCATCCCCGAGATGATCAACGAGGGGCATGACGGCTATCTGGTGCCCGCCGATGCGCCGGCGCGTGTCGCCGAGGCCATCGCGCGCCTACTTGCCGATCCAGAACACGCGCGGCAAATGGGCGCGACCGCGCGCATGACGGCGCTGCGGCGTTTTTCGGTAGAGGCGCAAGTCGACGCGCTGCTGGCGGTATGGGAAGGGGTCGTGCAGCAATGACCACCATGCTATCTGATGACCCAGCGCTGCCGAACCTGCGCGAGGCGTTGAATCCGACGGCGGCGGCGAGGATTTTCCAGGAGAACGGCAATCTCCACCCCATCCTGCGCTGTCCGCTGGTCAGCGCCACGCTCGTGCGCCACAAACCCGGTCGCCGCGCCGTCATTGAATACGCGTTCGAAAATCACCAGCGTAACGAGACATCTCTGCTGATCGGCAAGATCCGCCGGCAGCGCTCGGGCCGCGGCGCCTTTGATCTGCTGCAAAATTTTCAGCGCAACGGCTTCGACGAGGGCAGCCTCGATAATATCTTTGTCCCAGCACCCATCGCCCATATCAAACCACTGCGCCTGAACCTGCAACGCAAGGTGACCGGCACCGAGGCTACGCAATTGCTCGCGGGCGCGCACGGCGTGGACGTGGCGCGGCGCATCGCCGAGGCAGCCTACAAGATCCACCGCGCGGACATCGCGCCGCGCCATCGCCACGACATGATCGACGAACTGCGCTTCCTGCACACGCGGCTCGATCAAGTGGCGCAACAGCAACTGGCCTGGTGCTTGCGGCTCGATCGGCTGAAACGCAGCGCCAGCCGTATCGGCATGGCGCTCACGCCGTCGCGCACCTGCGGCATTCACCGCGACTTCTATGCCGATCAGATCATCGTCGACGGCGAACGGCTGTGGCTGCTGGACTTCGATCTCTATTGCGCGGGTGATCCTGGACTCGACATCGGTAACTTCGTCGGCCACATCACCGAACAAAGCCTGCGTTTATACGGCGGCCCCGCAGCGCTGCTCGAGGTTGAAAATACGCTGATCGAACACTACGCCGAACTCGCCGGCGACGAGGCGCGGCCCGCCATCCGCGTCTATACTTTGCTGACACTCATGCGC
This sequence comes from Gammaproteobacteria bacterium, assembly GCA_919903055.1. Classification (GTDB taxonomy): domain Bacteria; phylum Pseudomonadota; class Gammaproteobacteria; order DRLM01; family DRLM01; genus CAKKSB01. The sequence goes on from CAKKSB010000105.1 coordinate 18,549, forward strand.
CACATTTATCTCAGCACGCAACATGAAGAACGGCAACCGTATACCGAAGCCTTGCTGACGCTGTGCGAACGGCGCGCCGCGGCCGAACTGAAAAACCGCGTGATGGGTTGAACCATGGCCGGTGACCGCATGGCCTGTTACGCGCGCCTCGCGCGACGTCACGTAAACGTGGCCTTGTGCCTGCTATTCTTGCCGCCCGTCGCGGCGTTCGCGGCACCGCCCGACAACGACGCCGTGAACGGCGGCGGCCAGCACCTTATCGAAACCGCTCCGGCAGAACGCGCCCGGAAGCTCACGCAGCGACCGGACGAAAAACAGCCGGACAAAAAAATCATCGTCGAAGTGTTCGGCCGGCCGCTTACCATTGGCGGCGGCCTGAAAGCCACCTTCGAACAGCGGCGCGATTTCGAATTCGACGCCGGACCCGACAGCCTCAACCGCATCGGCGGCGCGTTGGATCTGGAGTTTCTCTACGAATACGCCGGGCAGCGCGCGGTCTTCATCGAAGCAGTGACCACGGGCAGACACGACTACGAGCCGGAGAGCGGTGAACGCGACGGCGATGCGCAGTGGCGGCGCGGCGAGATGTGGCTCTACAGCGGCAGCTGGTTCGGCAATCGCGTGAGTTATCAGATCGGCCGGCAGAACTTCAATGACGGCCGCAAGTGGTGGTGGGGCGACGATCTCGACGCGGTGCGCGTTCGCTACAACAGCGACGACTTGCACATCGAGGTTGCCTTGGCCCAGGAACTCGCGCGCACCGGCACCGAGGAAGCCCATCTCGATCCCGCAGAGGATGAACTGCTGCGGCTGCTCGCGAGCGCCACGCGTAAAATCGACAGCCGCAACGAACGCAGTTTATTCCTGCTCGCGCAATACGATCACTCCGACACCGCACCCGCCGGCACACTCGTGCGCAGCGAACTCCGCGACGAAAGTGATCTCGACGCGCTCTGGCTGGGCTGGCGCGCGCGGGGGCGCTGGAAACTCCCGAACGACGACCGTCTCTACTATTGGCTCGACAGCGGCGTCATGTGGGGCGAAGAACGGGTCGTCGATTACGGCCCCGCTGACGCCGATCACCGTATCGTCGATGGCGTGGAGCGGCGCCGCGTGCGCGGCGCGGCCATCGACATCGGCCTCCATTGGCAAACCTCGCTCCCCGGCCGGCTGACGTTCACCGCGGGTTATGCGGTCGGCAGCGGTGACGGCGATCCCGGCGACGGCGTCGATGGTAATTACCGCCAATCAGGCCTCCAGGACAACGACGGCAAATTCCGCGGCGTGACCGGCTTTCGCTATTACGGCGATCTGCTGCGGCCGGAGTTATCGAATATCGCGATCAGCACGCTCGCGGCCGGCTGCCGTTTTCTCGGCAAAAACTCACTCGACCTGGTGTTTCATACTTACCGCCAGCTCCAACCCATGGACGATATCCGCAACGCCCGCCTCGACTACGACCCGGACGGCATCGACACCGACATCGGCAGCGAGATCAACCTCGTGCTCGGTATCGAAGAACTCACCAATTGGCAGCTCGAACTCGTGGCTTCGCGTTTCCGCGCCGGCGCGGCCTTCGGCGAACGCCGCGGCGAGACTGCGGAAAAACTTGGTCTGGAAATTTCTTATCGCTTCTGAGCCGCGCCTCCGCGAGCAGCGCCGCTTCGTCGGGCTCGAACTGCCCGAAGAGTGTGCCGACTTGCCAATCAGCGGCGTGTAGTAATTTGATCAATCGCCCCCCGGGCCATGCCAGTTTGAGTATCGGCTAGAAATGCACGTTAAATTGACCCAGGCCGGATGTAAATTTTTTCATGTGGGCGTGGACGAGTCTAACGGATACAGCCGCTACGGCACTTTCTTTCCGCGCGCGGCGCGCGCGCCTTCCAAGGTCTCGCACAACGCGCGCGCGCCGCGCAATACACGCGGGGTGGCGCGATGGAGATCGTCGGGGGCGATGACGGCGAGTTGTCCGGTGCGCACCGCGCGCAGTTGCGGCCAGGCCCGCCAGTTGGCGAGGACTTCGGCGGCGGGTTGCTCCGAACCGGTCACGATCAACTCGGGGTCCGCCGCCAGCACCGCCTCCACCGACACCGTCGGCGCCAGGTTGCGCAGGCCGGCGAAGATGTTGCGCCCGCCGCACAATGCGATCACTTCACTGATGAGTTGATCACCGCCCACCGTCATCAGGGGCGTATGCCACACCTGGAAGAACACCGTCACCGGCGACCGGTCGGCGTAGCGCTTGCGCAGCGCCGCCAACTCGCGGCGATACGCCGCCGCCACCGGCCGCGCGGCCGCCGCGCTGCCCGCGAGTTGTCCCAGTAGTTCGAGATGGCGCGCCACGTCGTCCAAACGATGCGGCACGATGACGAAGACCGGCACACCCAGCCGCCGCAAGCGCGCGATGTCGGCCGGCGAATTGCCGCCGCCCCAGGCCACCACCAGGTCCGGCCGCAAGGCGACGATGCGTTCCACATCGAGACGCGCATGGTCGCCCACCACCGCCACGGCACGCGCGGCGGGCGGATAATCACTGTATTCCACCGTACCCACCAGTTTGTCGCCGGCGCCGGCGTCGAACAGCAATTCCGTGACGTGCGGCGCCAGCGAGACGATGCGCGCGGCGGGCGCGTTTAAATTGAGTTGGCGGCCTTCGTCATCGTTGAGAACCAGCCGGGCCTGCGCCGTCAGCGCGTAACTCAGCAAGGCGCACAGCGCGATCAAGGCTTTCATGCCAGCGGCGCGGCGTGTGAAATCAGGCTGGGCGGACGGTGCGGCGGCGCCGCGAAGCGGGTCAGGCTGGCGTAGTCCACTTGCGCGCGAAAGAGATGCTCCGGCCCGGCGCCCAACACCGCGGCGAGTACGGCGCGAATCACCCCGGCGTGACAGACCACCAAGACCCGGCGGCCGGCGTGCGCGGCGAGCAGCTCGCCCCAGGCCTCCGCCACCCGCGCCATGAAGACCGGCACGGGCTCGGCGTCCGGCGGCATGTAGCGCAAGGGGTCGTCGCGAAAGCGCGGATAACGCTCGGGTTCGCGGCGCGCCAAGTCGTCGTGGCCGCGGCCTTCCCAACTACCGAAAGCGATCTCTTTGAAACGCGGCTCGACGTGCAGCGGCAAACCGTGTTTATCCGCCAAGGCCCGGGCGAAGGCCGCGCAGCGCGTGAGCGGCGAGCTGACGATGACTTGCCACGCCGCGTCCTCGCCCACCGCCTGCCACATTTGTTGCCAGCCGAGCTCGGTCAACGGATCGTCGGACTGGCCGCGGATGCGCGGACCGCCCACCGGTTCGCCGTGGCGGATTAAATCCACCCAAGTGGTGTGTTCCACACTCTCTCCGGGAAATGCGCGTGTATCGGTCGGCTCACGAGACCCAACTGGCGAGGGTGATCACCGCGATCACCACCACCAGCAACAACACCGTGCGCCATACCATGGCCAGCGCGGCGCGCACCAACTGGGTGGACACGCCGCCGGTTTCCTCTTCCGATAATTCCTGCTCGACCTGCAAGGCGCCCAAACCGCCGGCCACCAGTACTTGGCGGTTGCCGGCCAGCCAGTCGCGCGCCCACCCAGAGGCTTCATCGCGCCAGCGGTGCATGGCATCGCCGAAACTGCCGGTGAGGGCGTAACCCAACACGGTAAGGCGGCAGGGCAGCCAGCTCAGCACGCCGTGCAAGACCAACACCGCCTGCGCGAAACCGCCGGTCTCGCCGGCGTACGGATATTTATCTTTCAGCACGCAGCTCAAACGAAACAATAAGGCGCCCAGCGGACCGAGGATCACGAACCAGAAAATGACGCCGACGATGCGCTCGTGCGCCGCGACCAAAATGCCTTCCACCACCGCTTTGCCCAACGCGGCGGGGTCGGCGGGTTCGAACGACAGGCCGGTGATGTGACGGGCCGCGGCGCGCGCTTGAGCCTGATCGCCCTGTTCCCAAGCGGCGAGAAAACGCTGCACGTCGCTTTCCAAATCGCGCGGACCGAGAGAAAACAACAACACCAATACCGCGAACACGAAGGCCAGCAGGCCCAGCATCGCCGCCAGCGCGAGCTGAACCAAGGCCACCGCCAGCAAGGGCAAGAGCAAAATCAGGAAGACGCCGAGCGGTCCGTCCCACAGGCGATCCGCACCCAGACGGTGACGCGCACGATCGGCGTAACGCTCGAACCAGACGGGCGAACGCAGATCCGCCAGCGCGTCCCAGACCCGTTCGATAAGCAAAGAAAAGAGGATCGCGAATAACACCATGGGCTTAAGTGTCCAGGCTACGGCGGCAACATTCAAGTGTTGACATGCAATAACGCACGAAAACGCGGCCAATCGAAACCGGGGCCGGGATCGGTCTTACGGCCGGGCGCGATGTCGCTGTGGCCGACGATGCGTTCCACGTTGAGCGCGGGATAGGCGGCGAGCAAGGCGCGGGTCACCGCGGCGAGGCGGGTATATTGCACGTCGCGATAGGGCTGATCGTCGCAGCCTTCCAATTCGATGCCGATCGAAAAGTCATTGCAACGTTCCCGCCCCGCGAAACACGAGAGGCCCGCATGCCAGGCGCGCCGTTCGAAAGGCACGTATTGCACCACGTCGCCGTCGCGGCGGATCAACACATGGGCCGACACCCGCAGGCCGGCCACTTCGCGAAAATAGGGATGGGCGGCGGGGTCCAGCGCATTGCAGAACAAGGCGTCGATCCACGGTCCGCCGAATTCGCCGGGCGGCAGGCTGATGCCGTGGATCACCAGCAGATCAATGTCGCAGCCGGCCGGCCGCTCGTCGTGATTGGGTGAGAGACAATGCCGAGCCGCGGCCAGCCAGCCGGAGTCGATGGTGTAGTCCATGAAATCCTATCGTGTGTTCGTTAGTTTTCGACAGTACGCCGCCGGCGTTTAAACACGCTCACTCCGGCACTCTCACCGCCAGTACGTCGCACGCGGCGCCATGCAAAACCGCATCGGCCGTCGAACCCAACATCCGCGCCCAGCCATGGCGACCGTGGCTACCCACCACGATGAGGTCAACCGCCCGCTCGGTCGCGATGCGCAGGATTTCCGCCTTGGTGGAACCCAATTCCACCAATTGCTCCGCGGCGGCGGGGCCGTTGAGTCTTTGCATCAACTTCGCGAGCTGCGCGCGGGCATTACTCATCAACTGCGTCTCCACCTCCAATGCCGGTGGAAGCATCAACTCATTGTCCACGATAAAAGGCAGGTACTCCACCACATGCATGAAACTCAGCCGCGCGTCATTGCGCGCGGCGATATCAAATGCTCGCCGCGCCACGCCGTCCGCCGCGGGGGAAAATCGATGGCAACTAGAATATGTCGGTAGGCGTCCATGGTTTATTTCCTCTTTCCTCATCGTCACGCGTTGGCAAAGTTCGGGGAAATCCGTTTCACTCAGTGAACCATGGATGAGGAACAGCGACAAGCGGCGCCGGCAAGCGGTCCATGAATGGAAAATAAACTCCGCCATATGAGAAGTGGATGAGGTATGCGGCGCGGGTTGATGGAGAACCTCCGTGCACGACACATGGAGAGTAATAGAGTAAAAACTGTCCGGGCGAAGACGCCCGGACAAAAGTAAGCCTTAGAACAGCCTGTAGAAGAACTTCAACAAAAAGCAAACTTGCGGACTAAGCCACCAGCTACTCACTTATTGGAAGGGTTTGAGCGGTTGTCGCATCAATTCGGCGCCGAAAAAAAACTCCCGGCACCTAAAAGGTACCGGGAGTTTGGAATAGAAGCCTGGCAGTGTCCTACTTTCACATGGGAACTCCCACACTATCATCGGCGCTGAGCAGTTTCACTTCCGAGTTCGGAATGGTTTCGGGTGGTACCTACTCGCTATCGCCACCAGGCAATTCGGTGGTTCGTCTCGCATTGGCGCGACGAAAAATACATTGGAAAGCCAAGTAAGAAAATGATCTATGCATTTTCCAGCTTCAATCCATTTCTGGAGGAAGGCGTTTACAGTCATTAAACTGTTTGGGTGTTATATGGTCAAGCCGCACGGTCAATTAGTACTGGTTAGCTTCATGCATTACTGCACTT
>CAKKSB010000106.1 GCA_919903055.1 Gammaproteobacteria bacterium
GGTCGTCCGGCGCGGCCGCAGCGCCGCGTCACTGCCCAAGTTCACGCTGGAGGCCGGTAAAAAAAGTGTCGATGTTCATTTTCCGGCGGGCTGGCTGGAAGCCCATCCTTTGACGCGCGCCGACTTGGAGCAGGAAGCGAATTATCTCGAAGCGGCGGGGTTCGAACTACGTTACCGCTAACCTCAGACCTGTTCGGCCAGCCGTTGCAATAAATCGCCTTGCGCCGACAGCGGCGCCGCCATGCCGGGCGTGGCGCGCAGGTAATTGCCGTCCGCCTGCATCAGCCAAGCCTGGGTGTTGTCGGTGAGATAAGTGGCCAAATCGTCGATGAGCCGTTGTTTGAGATCGGCTTGAATGATGGGAAAACACACCTCCACCCGCCGGAACAGATTGCGGTCCATCCAGTCGGCGCTGGAGCAGAATACGTCGGGCTCGCCGCCGTTGCCGAAATAATAGACGCGGGTGTGCTCCAGAAAACGGCCGATGATCGAGCGCACCCGGATGTGATCCGAAATGCCCGCGAGACCGGGCCGCAGACTGCACATGCCGCGCACGATCAAATCGATCTCGACGCCGGCTTGCGATGCCTGATACAAGGCCTGGATGATGTGCGGCTCGACCAGCGCATTCATCTTGGCGATGATACGGCCGGGGCGGCCGTGCTGGGCATGCTGAGTTTCCCGGCCGATCTTGGCCAGCAGCGCTTCGTGCAGCGTGAAAGGTGACGGCAACAATTTATTGAGCGTCTGCACCTTGCCCAGGCTGGTGAGTTGCAGAAAAACCTGATGCACATCCTGGCCGAGACCCTGGTCGCGGGTGAACAGTCCGTAGTCGGTATACAGCCGCGCGGTGCGCGAATGATAGTTGCCGGTACCGAGATGCACGTAATGGCGCAATTGATTTTGCTCGCGGCGGATCACCAGTATCATCTTGGCGTGGGTCTTGTAACCGACCACGCCGTACACCACGTGCACGCCGGCTTCTTGCAGGTGATTGGCCAGACCCACATTGGCCTCTTCGTCGAAACGGGCGCGCAGTTCGATCACCACCGTCACTTCCTTACCGGCGCGCGCCGCCGCTTCCAGGGCGTCGACCATCGCGGACTTGGGGCCGGTGCGGTAGAGGGTTTGTTTGATGGCCAGCACATCGGGATCCGCCGCGGCCTGGCGTACGAAGTCGATGACCGGCGCGAACGATTCGAAGGGATGGTGCAGCAAAATGTCGTGTTTGGCGATGGCCTCGAAAAGGTTGATATTGCGGGCAACCGCCGGGCCGAGGGCCGGCGTGAAGCTGGGATATTTCAGTTCGGGACGGTCGGCCAAGTCGGCGACGGCTTGCAGGCGATTGAGATTGACCGGTCCGTTGACGCGATAGAGATCATCGGTGTTCATGCCGAAGCGGGTCAGCAGAAAATCCGCGACATGGTCCGGGCAATGATCGCTGATTTCGAGACGCACCGCGTCGCCGAAATTGCGCGCCACCAGCTCGCCTTCCACCGCGCGTAATAAATCATCGATTTCTTCCTCGTCGACGAATAATTCGGAATTGCGCGTGACGCGGAACTGGTAACAGCCGGCGACCCGCATGCCGTGAAACAATTGACCGACATAGGCGTGGATCACCGACGAGAGAAAGACGAAATCATGCGGACCGCCGCCGCTGTCTTCCGGAGTCGGTTGGATGATGCGCGGCAGGGCGCGCGGCGCCTGCAAGATGGCCATGCCGCTGTTGCGGCCGAAGGCGTCCTTGCCGGTGAGCTCGACGATGAAGTTGAGGCTCTTGTTGAGGATGCGCGGAAAGGGATGGGACGGATCCAACCCGATCGGACTGAGCACCGGCAATAGCGATTGTTCGAAATAATTGCGCAGCCAGCTTTCCTGCGCGGCGGTCCAATCGCCGCGGCGCACGCAGTTGATGCCTTGTTGCGCCAGCGCGGGCAGCAGGATGTCGTTGAGCACCCGGTATTGTTCGTCCACCAGGGCGTGGGCGCGCGCGCCGATCAGTTTCAAGGTTTCCTGCGGCGATAAATTATCCGGGCCGCTCTGAGTGGAGCCGGCTTCCAGTTTTTGTTTGAGACCGGCGACGCGGATCTCGAAAAACTCGTCGAGATTGGTTGAGGAAATACAGAGGAAACGCAAGCGTTCCAACAGCGGTGTTTGCTCGTCCTTGGCCTGTTCGAGCACGCGCCGGTTGAATTCCAACAGGCTCAGTTCGCGATTGATATAAAGTTCCGGCGATTTGAGGTCAAGATTATTCATTATGGAGGTACGGTCCGCCTACTCGAGACGGGCGATTTTAGCCTAGCCTTATGTCATTAATGTGACACCGCGCTGGCGGTGCATGATTGCGCGGCTTGCGCCGTGAAGGAAAGATGAGCACATGGTTATGATTTATATCGGCCTGGTTATCGTCTTGAAATAGGTGGCCGTGTCTTGGAGTTATCGGCCGGATCAGTGTTGCGTTATGCCGGATCATCCGTGCCCCGGTAGCGAGTGTGTGTTTTCCAGCCGACCAGCGTCGCGGACCGAGGCTTAATGCGATGGCATCGGCGGCGTGACTGAATCGTGAATGATCAGATCGAGTATTGGGAGAAGTTATGGATTTTTAGCGACGAAAACCAGAGGGTGATTTCGTCGCTATTTTTTCGATAGAGGAAGTGAAAGAAATGGCCGGGCTTATTCGCGCCCGCGGATATTAAATAAACCGGAGTTTGTCTGGTGGTTGGTTGTTTGTAATGCGGGCATGGGCTGGAAGAAAACAGGCGGTGCGGAACACACCGCACCGCCTTAGGACTGCTTATTTCTCTACTTCGATTTTAGTGGTGTGCCCATCCTTGACGTGGATTTCGACCATGCTGCCTTCTTTGATGTCACCTTTTTTCTTGGTGCTGCCGTCAAAGTGGGCGCGGTGCTCCACGCCGTTTTTGTCTTTGACTACGTAAAATTCACCGTCGATTTTCACTAAGGTGCCTTTGAAGTCGTCATCCGCGAACGCCAGTCCTGACAAGGCCGCCATGCTGCCGGCAAGTACTGTCATCGCTAAAAATTTTCTCATGAGTGTCCTCCTGGATATGTATGAAAAATCACGATTGACGGTTCCACCCGTACGTCCACGTTCCGAGGGGAGGCAGTACTTGAGGGGATAACGCGCGGAACGCGGCTAAGAGTGGAACATTCCATTGCTGAATGCCCTTATGACATTAGGCAGACTCCGCCGACTTGTCAAATGTGGCGAAAAAACGACGCGTCGGTGAGAGCAGGTGTCTCGGATCAACGACGATGTAAAAGCATGGATTCCGCAAGGTTGAACTGACTTGAGACCGGGGCGGGCTCGCCGTGAGGCGAACCTGTCCCGATCATACCGCGAAAATCTACGCTGCTTCCTGTCGCGCGCTTTCGAAACGTTCCGCTAAAACCGGCGTGCCGTTGGTGTCGAGCAGCGGACCGTGTGGCGCCGCCGTGCTCGGTGTCGATACGCACGCAGCTTGCCGGTTCCGGGAGGGCAGGGCGTTGACCAGCGAACAATAAAGGGCGGCGACATAAGGTACGGATTGCACGGTCAGCACCAGCGTCCACCACATGGCCTCTTCATGGTTCACGCCGTAGACGCTCAACACCGCGCCGGCGGAAACGATTAAACCCGCCAGCATGAAGAGTTCTTCGCGGGCCATGGCCAAGCCGCGTACCAGCGCGGGTTTGTCTTCCGCCTTGGGTGTGCGCAGAAAGGGTTGGCCGGAGGTGAACAGGCCTTGAATCATGGCGCGGCCGATGGTGTGGGTCAGCGACATGCCGGCGATGGCGGCGCCGATCCGTTGCGAAAGGCCGCAGGGCACGCGCACGCGGTACAGCCACAGCGCGTGCAGCAGTTTGTAGGCGAACACCGCGAGGGTCGGCACCAGGAAGGCCCATAGCGGAAACTGCACATGCGCCGGCGCCAGCAACAGACCCAGCGTCCAGAACATCGCCGCGGCGGTGAACACCACGTGCAGGCCGTCGCTGAACCACGGCAGCCAGCCGCTGAGGAAGTGGTAACGCTGGCCGGCGGTCAGTTGGTTGTCTTTGCCGGACCACAGCTGGCGCGAATGGTGTTTGAGGATTTGCACGGCGCCGTAGGCCCAGCGGAAACGCTGGCCTTTGTAGCCGGCGTAGGAATGCGGGGTGAGACCCTTGCCGAAGACTTCGTTGACGTAGACCGATTCGTAGCCGCGCTCGAAGAGACGCAGGCCCAGTTCGGCGTCTTCGCAGATGCACCACTCGGACCAGCCGTTCAGTTCTTCGAGCGCCGCGCGGCGGATCAAGGTCATGGTGCCGTGTTGAATGATGGCGTTGCGCTCATTGCGGTGCACCATGCCGATGTGGAAGAAACCGGCGTATTCCCAGTTGATCATCTCCTTGAAGCGGTCGCCCTCCCATTCGCGGTGATCCTGCGGCGCCTGCACGAAGGCCACCGGTTCGCGTTCGAAATACGGGACGAGGCTGCGCAGCCAATCGCGGCGCACGAGGTAATCGCTGTCCACCACGCCGATGATCGCGGCGTCCGCCGCGGTTTCCTTCAGGGCGAAGTTGAGCGCGCCGGCCTTGTAGCCCGGCCACTGACCCAGCGAGAAGAAACGGAAACGCGGTCCGAGTTCGGCGCAGTATTCCGCCACCGGCCGCCACACCGCGGAGTCTTTGGTGTTGTTGTCGATCACCAGCACTTCAAAATTCGGGTAATCGAGGGCCGCGAGACTGGCTAAGGTTTGTTTGACAAGGTCGGGCGGTTCGTTGCAGATGGCGAGATGCAGCGAGACTTTGGGCAACGGTTGTTCGGGCGCGGGATGCAGCGCGGTGAACTGCCGTTTGAAACGCCGCAGCCACGACATCTCCACCAACTCGAGGCCGTTGATGAGGATGACGGCGTACAGCGCGATCTGCGCCGGCAGCAACACGCCCCAGGCCACGGTGCCCAGCAGCGAGAGGTCTTCGGTGAAGGGCGCGAAGGCGCTGAGCGTCAGCGCGCAGGCCACGCTCTGGATGAGCAGGGCGAAGAACAGCCGGCCGCGCGCGCGCAGATCGCGCCAGCGCATCAAAAACCAGATCATCGGCAACAGGGCGAGCAGCGCCGCCGCGGCGGCCTCGGCCGGCCAGTGCGGATTGGCGACGATGGGGCCGGACATGGCGAATTTCTCGCGGCGTTCCACATCGTAAAGCCCCCAGTGCGCGCCCACCGTGCCTTCGAAGGCGTGTTTCCACGGTTGATCGAAGGCTTCCATGATGAAGTAGTCGAACTGTTTTTCCTGGGCCAGATTGAGGAACTGCCGGATGAATTGCGCCTCGGCGGCGAGGGAGGCGCGCGCGTATTCCCGGCGGTTACCGTCGCTGGGCCAGCCCACCTCGGCGATCAGGATGGGTTTGCCGGGGAAAGCGTTTTGCAATTGCCGGTAGCGCTCCGCGACGAACTCGATGGCGGTGTCGGCCGGCACGCCTTCCCAATAAGGCAAAATATGCGCGGCGATGAAATCGACGTTTTTCGCGAGTTCGGGGTGTTTGATCCAGACATGCCAGGGTTCGGCGGTGCTCACCGGCAGTTTGGTCTGTTTGCGCACTTGCTTGAGATAGGCGGTGAGTTGGTCGATGGTCAGGTCGCCGCGCAGCACGGCTTCGTTGCCGACGATCAGCCGGTCGATATTGCTGAACTGGCGCGCGTTCTTGACGAGGTTGGCGATTTCCAGGGTGTTGTTGGCGAGGTCCTTGTCCAGCCACGCGCCGGCGGTGACGGTGAGACCGTGTTTTTGCGCCAGGCTGGGGATGACTTCCAAACCGTCGGTCGAAGAATAGGTGCGCACCTTGCGCACTTTATTGGCGATCAGTTTGAGGTCGGCGTCGATTTGCCGCGCGGTGGGATAGCGTTCTTCCAGCGGGTCGTGATCGCGGTGGTAAGGGCTGAAGGAGACGCCGTTGATGGTGCCGGTCCAGGCCACTTCCGGTTGCGGCCGGTTGAGGCTGGCCCACAGCAGCAGATTGGCCGCGACCACTAAAATCAGGATAGTGAAACTGGATGCGCGCATAGTGTGGTAAATCCGGAGGTGCTGCATACGCCCGTTTACGCACAGCGCCACGCGCCAACCGTGCCGGCGTGCGGTAGGGTGTGTCGCGTTGGAAAACTGATCCCGAGGACTCGGGATTACGGGATGACTGCGGAACCTCGAACTGAAGGTTGACCGGGCTATTCTCTCACCGGCCCCCATTGCCGACGATCGGCGCGGATTCTATCTCGAAGCCGGGTGTTAAGGGAAGGGCCGGTCGTGAACGGTTGTCGTTTTGCTGGGCGACTGGCAGCATAGGCGGCACATCGCATCGCTGCGCAACGGGGCAACCCCGCGCGCCACTCTCATGAAAGCCCTTGGATGACTCATGATCCCATCTCCACGTCGGCGCTCGTTACCGTCTCCCGCGCCGAGGCCTTTCGTTTTTGGTTGAAGCTGGGATTTATCAGTTTCGGCGGGCCGGCCGGCCAGATCGGCGTCATGCACCAGGAGCTGGTGGAACGCCGCCGCTGGATTTCCGAAAGGCGCTTTCTGCACGCGCTCAACTATTGCATGGTGCTGCCCGGACCCGAGGCGCAGCAACTCGCGACTTACATCGGCTGGCTGCTGCACGGCAGCTGGGGCGGCATCGTCGCGGGCGCGCTGTTTGTACTGCCTTCGCTGCTGATTTTGATTTTGCTGTCCTGGTTATACCTGGCCTTCGGCGACGTGCCGGCGGTGGCCGGGGTGTTGTACGGCATCAAGCCGGCGGTGACCGCCATCGTGTTGTTCGCGGCCTACCGCATCGGCTCGCGGGTATTGAAAAACGGCGTGTTGTGGGCGGTGGCGATCATGGCCTTCGCCGGGCTGTTCCTATTTCAATTGCCGTTTCCGGCCATCATCCTCGGCGCGGCGATCATCGGTTGGCTGGGCGGCCGCCTCGCGCCGGAGCGGTTCCGCTTCAGCGCTGGACATGGCGGCGGCAAGGTCCATCAAGCCGGCCCGGCCTTGATCGACGACGACACGCCGATCCCCGCCCACGCCCGCCCGTCGCGGGCGCGCATGTTGCGTTACTGCGCGGTGGGGGCGGCCTGCTGGCTGGGCGGCATGGGTGTGTTGCTGGCGTGGTTCGGTTGGCAGGCCACCTTCACGCAAATGGGCTGGTTCTTCACCAAGGCCGCCTTGCTGACGTTCGGCGGCGCCTATGCGGTGTTGCCCTATGTGTATCAAGGCGGGGTCGAGCACTACCAGTGGTTGAGCGCGACGCAGATGATCGACGGCCTGGCCCTCGGCGAGACCACGCCGGGTCCGCTGATCATGGTGGTGGCCTTCGTCGGCTTCGTGGGGGCGTGGCAACATCTGGCGTTGGGGCCGGACGCGCTGGTGCTGGCCGGGGTGGCGGGCGCGCTGGTCGCGACGTATTTCACCTTTCTGCCGTCGTTCCTGTTTATCCTGCTGGGCGGGCCTTGGGTCGAATCGACTCGCGACGACCTTAAATTCACCGCGCCGCTCAGCGCCATCACCGCCGCGGTGGTGGGGGTCATCGTCAATCTTGCGCTGTTCTTTGCTTACCACGTGTTCTGGCCGCAAGGTTTCGCCGGCGCGTTTGATGGCGTGGCCGCGGTGATCGGTGCGCTGGCCTTGCTCGCGTTGTTCCGTTTCAAGCTGGGCGTGATCCCCGTCATCGCGGCTTGTGCCGTGTTGGGGTTGGGTGCGCATTGGGCCGGAATATAATCGCGTTGATTTGATGGGCGTGTGAGCGAGTTCGGCCGACGGATAGCTTGCAGTGCAATTATTAAGAGCCTCTGATCGATTCAGGGATTTCTGGGTATACATCGCGATGTTTAATGGCGATCGTCATTGAACATGCGGCAAAGCGAAAATCGCAGGTTTCGCTTTGCCGCACTGAAAATTCCAGGATGGAATTATTCAGAGCTTCCCTAAATTAATGGCGCGCGGTTGGACGAGTTAATGTCCCCGGATTGTTGTTGGCGGGAGCGTCGTCGGCGCCGGCCCGGCGCGATGGCGACTCTGCGCCGGCAAGGTGTCCCGCGTGGTTTGCACTCGCGGCCGCACCGCCGCCGTCCGCGCGGTGTGTGGGTCGCGAAACAGCAAACACCAGGCATTGCTGGCTGCGGCCGCCGCTTGCAAGCGGCGCAGGGTGTGTTCGTCGCCGATAGCGGGCCAGGCCAGGACCGCGCCGCAGGTGCCGGCGCGCAAGGCCATTTCCACCGTTCGCAATCCATCGCTGCCGGGGCGGGGATGGACCACTAAAACGCGGGATAAATTGACGCCATGGGCGGCCAGGGTGGGGGCGATGGGGATGTGCGGCGGTGCGATCCAGGCCAGCCAGCGGCCTTCCTGGCTGAGGCGGGCCAGGGCGGGCAATACCAAGTTCAATTCATCACCGTCGGTTTGAGAGGGCCATATCTCGGTGAGCGCGCCCCGCGGCCAGCCGCCGCCGGATAGCTCGGCATTGAGGGCGGGAAGGCCGGTGGGTATATCGGCTGACGCGGCGGGGCGCGAGTCGCCGCCGTGCCAGAGGGTGAGTTGTGAGAGGTTGTCGAAGCGGTTGTGCAGGTGATTCATAAAGGGCTCCCTTGGCGAATGACGCCCACGCCCAAGCCTTCGATGACCAGGGATTGATGACGCAGGTCTACTTCAATGGGGTTAAAGTCCGGGTTTTCCGGCAGCAGGCGCAGCGAGTGTTTTTCGCCGCGGCGGCGGTCCAGGCGTTTGACGGTGACTTCCTCGTCGAGGCGGGCGACCACGATCTGGCCGTGGCGGACCTCGGCGGTGCGGTGCACGGCGAGCAGGTCGCCGTCGAGGATGCCGGCGTCGCGCATGCTCAGGCCGCGCACCCGCAGCAGGTAATCGGCGCGCGGTTGAAAGAGGCCGGCGTCGATCTGGTAATGGTTCTCGATGTGTTGTTCGGCGAGGATGGGGTTGCCCGCCGCCACCCGCCCTATCAGCGGCAGGCCACTCGCCGCGCGCGGGGTTTGCAGTAGGCGGATGCCGCGCGAGGTGCCGCGCAGAATCTCGATATGCCCCTTGCGCGCGAGGGTGCGCAAGTGTTCTTCGGCGGCGTTGGCCGAGCGGAAGCCGAATTTTTCGGCGATCTCGGCGCGGGTGGGGGGCAGGCCGGCATCCTCCATGCGTTCCTGGATCATTTTTAGAATTTCCGCTTGGCGACGGGTCAGTTCCGACATGGTCTTCTCCTGTGAGGCTGTATTTTTATACAGTATTTTTGTTTTTGGCAAGCACAAATTACTAAAGCGGTTTTTGGCGTTCTCCGCTCCAAGAAGGGGCGCTTCATTGATTTTGCGCACTTATACGGTGCTTACAGGGAGTTTATGGCGCCGAGGTTTTGTTTAACTTGTTGATAATTATAATTGTCTATTTTGGTGCGTTTATTGCTCGCTATTGCGCAAAATTTGTTCAATGGGAGGCGTGATGGACGCGTTTAAATCCGGTGGTGACGTACTGTTTATCTTGATGGGCGCGGTCATGGTGCTGGCCATGCACGCCGGCTTCGCCTTTTTGGAGGTGGGCACGGTGCGCAAGAAAAACCAGGTCAACGCGCTGGTGAAGATCATCGCCGACTTCGCCGTATCGACCCTGGCGTATTTTTTTATCGGTTATGGCGTCGCCTACGGGGTCTCGTTTTTGACCGGCGCGCCCTCGCTGGTGGAGAAGAGCGGCTACGACCTGGTGAAGTTCTTTTTCCTGCTGACCTTCGCCGCCGCCATCCCCGCGATCATTTCCGGCGGTATCGCCGAGCGCGCCAAGTTTTACCCGCAGCTGGGTGCCACCGCGGTGCTAGTGGGACTGGTCTATCCCTTTTTTGAAGGCATCGCCTGGAATGGCAACTTCGGGATTCAGAACTGGCTCGAGGCGCAATTCGGTGCGCGTTTTCACGATTTCGCCGGCTCGGTGGTAGTGCATGCGATGGGCGGCTGGCTGGGTCTGGTGGCGGTGCTGTTGCTGGGCGCGCGCCACGGCCGCTACGGCAAGGATGGGCAGATGTCGGCACATCCGCCGTCGAGCATTCCATTCCTGGCTTTGGGAGCGTGGATACTCACCGTGGGCTGGTTCGGTTTCAATGTCATGTCGGCGCAGAGTGTCGAGGCGGTTAATGGGCTGGTGGCCATCAATTCGCTCATGGCGATGGCGGGCGGCGTGCTGGCGGCCTTGGTGGTCGGGCGCAACGATCCGGGCTTCGTCCACAATGGACCGCTAGCCGGCCTAGTGGCGGTGTGCGCCGGGTCCGATTTGATGCACCCGGTGGGGGCCTTGGTGACCGGCGCGGTGGCGGGCGCCTTGTTCGTGTGGACCTTCACCTTGACTCAGAATAAATGGAAGATCGACGACGTGTTGGGTGTGTGGCCGCTGCACGGTTTGTGCGGGGTGTGGGGTGGGATCGCCGCCGGCATCTTCGGCGCGACGGCCTTGGGCGGAATAGGCGGCGTGAGTCTGACGGTGCAGTTGATCGGCACGCTGCTGGGCGTGGCGGTTGCGCTGTTCGGCGGCCTGCTGGTTTACGGCGCTTTCAAATTCTTCTGCGGTTTGCGGCTCACCCAGGAAGAGGAATATCACGGGGCCGATTTGAGCATCCACAAGATCGGTTCGGAACCGCCCTGATACAGGCGGCTGACGGATGAGCCGCCCGGGCGCGCGATTCGCCGGGGTCGGCCACGTGGAAATTCAGTGTAAAAAGTAGTAGGGTAGGGCCCCTTTTCCGCTGGGCTTTCGGCGATGGCCACGACGCTTTATATCAAGACCTACGGTTGCCAAATGAACGAGTACGACTCCGCCAAAATGGCGGACGTGCTGGCGGCGTCGCATGGTTTGAAAGTGGTGGCCACCGCCGAAGAGGCGGACGTGCTGCTGCTCAACACCTGCTCGGTGCGCGAGAAGGCCGAGGAGAAGGTGTTTTCCCTGCTCGGCAAATGGCGGGAGTTGAAAGAGTTGCGGCCGGGCCTGGTGATCGGGGTCGGCGGCTGCGTGGCCAGCCAGGAGGGCGACAACATCCGCCGCCGCGCGCCTTACGTGGATATGGTGTTCGGTCCGCAGACCCTGCACCGCTTGCCGCAGATGCTGACGCAAGTGCAAACCGAGCGCCGCCCGGCGGTGGACATCAGCTTTCCCGAGATCGAAAAATTCGATCACCTGCCCGCCCCGCGCGCCGAAGGTCCCACCGCCTTCGTCTCGATCATGGAAGGGTGCAGCAAGTACTGCACCTTCTGCGTGGTGCCCTATACCCGGGGCGAAGAGGTGAGCCGGCCTTTCGACGATGTGATCGCCGAAGTCGCCGAGCTTGCCGAGCAGGGCGTGCGGGAAGTCACCTTGCTGGGGCAGAACGTCAATGCCTATCGCGGGCCTATGCATGACGGCGCCGAGGCCGATCTGGCACTGTTGCTCAACTACCTCGCCGCCATCGACGGCATCGAGCGCCTCCGCTTCACCACCTCCCATCCGGTGGAATTCTCCGAGCGGCTGATTCAGGCCTACGCCGAGATCCCGCAACTGGTGAGTCATCTCCATCTGCCGGTGCAGAGCGGTTCGGACCGGATCTTGGCGGCGATGAAGCGCGGCCACACCGCGCTCGAATACAAGGCCAAGATCCGCAAGCTGCGCGCCTTGCGCTCGGACCTGTGCCTGACCTCCGATTTTATCATCGGCTTCCCCGGCGAGACCGACGCCGATTTCCAGGCCACTATGGCGTTGATCGAAGAGATCGGCTTCGATAATTCCTTCAGCTTCATTTACAGCCCGCGTCCCGGCACCCCGGCGGCGGGTTTTCCCGACGATGTGCCGATGGAGATCAAAAAGCATCGTTTGGCGATCCTGCAACAGCGTATCCGCGAAATGACCGACGCCACCAGTCAGGCCATGGTCGGCGGCGTGCAGCAAGTGCTGGTGGAAGGGCCGTCGCGCAAAAATCCGCACGAGCTGTGCGGCCGCACCGAAAACAACCGGATGGTGAACTTCGTCGGCGATCCCCGCTGGGTGGGCCGGTTCGTGTCCTTGCGGATCACCCAGGCCATGCCTAATTCCTTGCGGGGAGAATGGCTTGGCGCGGCCAAAGCCCACGTCGACGGACGAATAGCCCACGGCTAAACCGTACCGCAGTCCGTTTCGGCGTTGCGCGGAAAACCGTTTTCGACTATCTTAAATTTCACGTCACTATTCCCTTTCAAAATTTGAACGTTCACGCCGACTCCGTAGATTTCACCCTCGAACCCGCTGACAACGAGCGCCTCGCCAATTTGTGCGGGCAATTCGACGAGCATTTGCGTCAAGTCGAAGGCCGGCTGGGCGTGGAAGTCAGCAACCGGGGTAACCGTTTTCGCGTCATCGGCGACGCCGGTTCGGCGCGCGCGGCGGGCGAGGTGCTGAAAGGCCTCTACTCCGACACCGCCAAAACCCGTTTGACGCCGGCTCGCATCCATCTAGCTTTGCAGCACGCGAGTGTCGAGAGCACGCCGGTGCGGCTGGTGCCGGACAAAACCGAAACGGTGGGTATCGCCACCCGGCGCGGCATCGTCAGCGGCCGCGGTCCCAATCAGCAAGGTTATCTGCAAAGCATCGCCAATTACGACATCAGTTTCGGGGTCGGCCCGGCCGGTACCGGTAAGACCTATCTCGCGGTGGCCGCCGCGGTTCAAGCCTTGGAACAAGACAAAGTGGGCCGCTTGATCTTGACCCGCCCCGCGGTGGAAGCCGGCGAGCGGCTGGGTTTTCTGCCCGGCGATCTGATCCAGAAAATCGATCCCTATCTCCGCCCTTTATATGACGCGTTATACGAGATGCTGGGTTACGAGCGGGTCGTCAAATTGATGGAGCGCCACGTCATCGAAATCGCGCCGCTGGCCTATATGCGCGGCCGCACCCTCAACGATGCCTTTATCATTCTCGACGAGGCGCAGAACACCACCGCCGAGCAGATGAAGATGTTCCTCACCCGCATCGGCTTCGGCGCCAAGGCGGTGATCACCGGCGACGTCACCCAGGTGGATTTGCCGCGCGGCCGTCCTTCCGGTTTACGCCATGTGGTCGAGGTCTTGAAAGACGTCGACGGCATCAGCTTCACTTTCTTCAAAGCCGCCGACGTGGTGCGCCATCCTCTCGTGCAAAGCATCGTCACCGCGTATGAGGCCTTCGAGGAACGCGAGACCGATTCGACTGGTGAACGCAGACCATGAACCTGGTCGTCGATGTGCAATACGCGCTCGATGATGCCGCGGCGGATGGTTTGGGCGTTCCCGCGCCGGCGCAATTCGAGGCCTGGGCGGCGGCGGCCCTGGCCGGCCGGCGCGTAGCAGCGGAACTGAGCATCCGGGTGGTGGACGAGGCCGAGGGCGGCGAACTCAATCAAACTTATCGCCAGCGCCCCGGACCGACCAACGTCCTGTCGTTTCCGTTCGACAGTCCCGCCCAACTCGAGATACCGCTGTTGGGCGACGTGGTGATCTGCGCGCCGGTGGTGGCGCGCGAGGCCCGCGAACAGGACAAGCCCGTCCTGGCCCATTGGGCGCATATGACGGTGCACGGCACCTTGCACCTGCTCGGTTATGATCATGAAACGCCCGCCGAGGCGGACGAGATGGAGCGCCTCGAGGCGCGCATCCTGGGCGGTTTGGGTTATTCTGATCCTTACGCGGCGGAACGGGCGGCGGTAACGGTCTGAACCGCGAATAAAGATTTTATTGATCCGGCTTTCAATCGACCGGAATGATACGTCCCTTCTCGGCGGAGGGAAGGGGCAAGGACCACGTGCTCATGAGTCATTCATTCGTCCATTCCTTCATCTTCGCGGGAAGGCCGGGGTGTGTTGAATGGCCGGCCCGCCGGTTCAGTTAGGAATCTCGGATTTATTCAGAGGTTCCCGCGATACACGGGGCGCCGCCATGTTGAATCGCGCTTAGCGTTGAACATGAAGAAAGCGAAAATCACAGTTTTCGCTTTCCGTTCTCTGAAAATTCCAGAGTGGAATTATTCAGAGCTTACGTTGAATATTCCGCTGCCCGGTATCCGCAGCGGAGACGTAGCGGCCGGCTGGCCATGCGATGAACAATGTGATGACCATATTTTATTGAGTAGGATGAGTAGCAGTGGCTTGGGGATTTATGAGTGAAGAACGCACAAGTGACGGCGCACCGCCGCGCTCCTGGTTCGACCGTTTGAGTCTCGCCCTGCTGGGCGAGCCCAAAGATCGTGAGCAATTGGTGGCCTTGTTACGCGACGCCCAGCAGCGCGAGCTGTTGGACTCCGACGCCTTGGGGATGATCGAAGGCGTATTGCAAGTGTCGGAGATGCAGGTGCGCGACATCATGGTACCGCGCGCGCAAATGGTCATCGTCGAGCACGATGCCTCGCTCAAGGAAATCCTGCCGCTGGTCACCGAGTCGGCCCATTCGCGTTTTCCGGTCATCGGCGAAAGCCGCGACGAAGTGGTGGGCATTTTCCTGGCCAAGGATTTGCTCGGTTATTTCGGACCGGACGGCGAGCGGCGTTTCAACGTGCGCGACATTCTGCGCCCCGTCATATTCATTCCAGAAAGCAAACGGCTCAATGTCCTGTTGAAGGAATTCCGCGCCAACCGTAACCACATGGCCATCGTGGTGGACGAATACGGCGGGGTGGCCGGCCTGGTGACCATCGAGGACGTGCTGGAACAAATCGTCGGCGAGATCGTCGATGAACACGACATCGAAGAAGACACCTACATCAAGCGCCACAACGATAACGTCTTCGCCGTGAAGGCGCTCACCCCCGTCGAGGAATTCAACGAGTATTTCCAGAGCGACTTCAGCGACGAAGAATTCGACACCATCGGCGGCCTGGTAATGCACCGCTTCGGCCGCCTGCCGCGCCGCGGCGAAGTCATCAGCCTCGATCGGTTTCGTTTCAAAGTGCTCAGCGCCGACAACCGCCGCATCCATCTGCTGCAAGTGACCGAGCGTCGCGCACCCACGGCGGGAAGCCCACCCACCCAGCCTGAGTCTTAAAGCCGGCCAAGCGTGGCGGACTTGTTTGGAAACTCACGTAGCTGACGTCGGTAGCAGCCGTCGCGGTGATTATTAATACGCAGGCG
Source organism: Gammaproteobacteria bacterium (assembly GCA_919903055.1). Taxonomy (GTDB): domain Bacteria; phylum Pseudomonadota; class Gammaproteobacteria; order DRLM01; family DRLM01; genus CAKKSB01. The sequence continues at coordinate 15,103 of CAKKSB010000106.1, forward strand.
ACGCACACTGTCCCTCAGCTCGGGGCGAGACGAGTTACATGAAGACATTTCACCCGCGCGCTTCGTCATTTTCGCCAAGTAAGAAACGAATTGCTCAGCGTTATATCATCGCCGGATTTATCGCCATCATCAGCGTGCCTTGAGATGCCCTCATCCATGAATGCCGTCATGCCCTCGCCCGGCCAGGGAATCGCCGCGCTGTCGCACGGCGGATGGCCGGGTCATCTCCTCGCCTTGCTGGCGGGGGCGCTTTTGCCATTGGCCTTCGCGCCCTTCGATTTCATCTTCCTGGCGGTGTTGGCGCCCGCGTTGTTATTCGCCCTGTGGTTACAGGTCTCGCCGGGCCAGGCCTTCGCCCGCGGTTATCTGTTCGGCGTGGGGATGTTCGGCGTCGGCGTCAGCTGGGTGTTCGTCAGCATGTATGAAAACGGCGGCGTCGGTTTGGCGATGTCGCTCTTCCTCACTAGCTTTTTCGTACTGTTTTTATCGCTGTTTCCCGCCGTGCTGGGCTACGGCCTCACCCGGCTTTTGCCCTGGCAGCACCCCATCGGGCAACGGCTCAAATTACTGTTGTTGTTTCCAGCGGCCTGGGTTTTATGGGAATGGGTGCGCGGCTGGTTTTTCACCGGCTTTCCCTGGTTGGCGCTGGGCTACAGTCAAATCGACGGGCCGCTCGCCGGCGTCGCGCCGCTGCTGGGTGTGTACGGCGTGTCGCTCGCCGCGGCCTTGAGCGCGGGATGGCTGGTGTTGCTGTTGCGCGATGGCTGGGTCTGGCGTGGCGTCGCCGCGCTGAGTCTATCGATAGTGTTGGGCGGCGCCGTGGCGTTGAATAAGGTGTCGTGGGTACAACCGGCCGGCGCGCCGCTCAAGGTCACCTTGTTGCAGGGCAATATCCCGCAGGACATGAAATGGCTGTGGGATTTGCGCGACCCCACCCTCGAGCTGTACACCAATCTCACCCGCGCGAGCTGGGACAGCGATCTCATCGTCTGGCCGGAAACCGCGGTGCCGGCGCTTTACCACGAGGTCGAGGATTTTTTCGATGGCCTCGCCGCCGAGGCCGACCGGCACGGCAGCGCCTTGTTGATCGGGGTGATCTATCAAGAACCCAATGCAGGGCCTTATTACAATAGCGTGGTCAGCGTGGGCGGCGCGACGTCGCGGCAGTTTTATCACAAGCGCCATCTCGTGCCTTTCACTGAATACCTGCCGCTGGAAGGTGTGCTGGGCGGCTTGGTGAAATTCATGCAAGTGCCCATGTCGGATTTCAGTAAAGGTACCAGCGCCGCGCCGCTGCGGGTGGCGGGCCAGCACGCGGGCGTGTCGATTTGTTATGAAGATGCGTTCGGCGAAGAGGCCATTGGTGCGCTGCCCGAGGCGACGCTGCTGGTCAACGTCACCAACGACGCCTGGTTCGGCCATTCCATCGCGCCGCAACAGCATTTACAAATGGCGCGCATGCGCGCCCTGGAAGCGGGCCGCCCTTTATTGCGCGCTACTAACACCGGCATGACCGCGGTAATGGACGAACGCGGCCGCGTATCGTCGCAGGCGCCGCAGTTCGAAGTGCATGCCCTGCACGACACCGTGCAGCCCATGCAAGGCCTCACCCCCTACGGGCGTTTCGGCAATGTGCCGGTGGTGACGGCGGTGTTGATCTGCCTGATAGGAGGTTGGTTTGTGTCGCGGCGGGCGGGACTCACCTAGAAAATCAAGACAGACTTTCCGCCGCCTGCCGGCGTCTGTCCATTCCACACATCCATGCCGCGCTACCCGCGGTGTCTTCCTAACCCTCGGCTTGTTGCGCCGGTGCCGTGATGGCTTTCCCATCGCTGGTTATCCGTTTGATATCACGTGTTGATAGCGGATTTGATCATCTTGTTTAAGTCGCGGCGATACACCATGCTCAGCATAATAAATCCGATTTTCGCCGCGCTGCGTATATGCAAAGGCAGTTCTCGATAACATGCACAGGAGGGATAACCATGGGCGTTTCCACCAACATCATTAAACAAGCGTACGAAGCCTTCGGCCGCGGCGATGTGCCGGCCATTCTGAATTTAGTAGCCGCCGAGGTTGATTGGGAGTTCGTCGGGTCGGCGGGCTTGCCTTACGCCGGGCGGCGGCGTAATCACCAGGAGGTGACCGGTTTTTTCACGGCGGTAGCACAGGCCGATGATATTCATAGCTTCGAACCGGAAGAGTTCATCGAGGCCGGCGAACATGTCACCGTGCTGGGCTGGGAAAGCTCGACGGCGCGCGATACCCGGCAAGAATTTCAAAGCCAGTGGATTCACGTCTTCACCGTCAAGAATGGCAAGATCACCCGCTGGCGGGGGTTTTTCAATACCGCGGCGCGTTACGGTCTGTGACGGGTTGTTACTCGGTTTGCAAGCTAAGGTCCAACTTTGAGGCGGGTTACGCAGCATGCGAACTTAAGACGCGCCGTATCGGTCAGCGCGTCTTAGTTGATGTGTCATCATTCACTCCCTCTCCCTCGCGGGCGGGAGAGGGTGGGGTGAGGGCGTACTACGCAAGAGTGCTCTCACCCTGGCGGTTGCGCCCCCTTGCTGTGCTCTCCCTGTCTGTGGGAGAGGGAATATGCTCCGAAGTGTTTTCAGCATCTAACGGACCAGGCGTTACTTACGCGTCTATTCGTCACGCGCCGGTTTCCCCTTGCGCACGAAGCGCGATTCATGACACTTGGGACAGGGCGGGATATGGCCGGTGCTGTGGAAGTGCAATAGTTCGCCGCAGTTCAGGCATTGCAGACTGCCGACGGTGGTGATCTCGCCGCTGCGGTATTCGGTGGTGTACTGGGCGCGTTGCGCCCATTGCAGCAAGGCCAGTTTGGTTTGGTCGGCGGCGGCGGTGAACATCTCCAGCAGCCGGTCTTCGATCAGTTCCATGTCGAAATGAAACCAGTCCTTGAATTGGTTGCCGGTTTCAGCCAGGTATTCGCCGGCATCCTCGAGGTCGCGGCGCAGGTAGGCGCCGATCAGTTCCGCCTCGTCGCGGGTCAGCTCGCCGAGTTTCACCGCGGTCTCCTTGGCCGTGTCGATGCTGGTTTTAAGCATGGGTGCGGTCTTATGCCCGGTTTGCTCCAGCAGATCTTTAACCCGTTCCATCATCCGGTTGTAGGCGTGGAGCAGTTTCTCGCTTTGGCTGGGGTGGGGGTTGCGCGGCGTCATGGTGGCTCTTCCTATTGCGTGATGGGCCTAAGGGTTAGTGTGGTCCAAACTCCGCCGGGTTTGAAGGCGGCGCGGCAAGGTCGCGATGTGGCGAGTGAAATCCTTGGCCTAAGCGGCTAGTCGTCCCGACGGTTGATGACGCTCGTTAATCGAGCGCCGGTGCCGCCGGCGGCGACTGACTAGGCGCTTAAACGAGTTGATGCCCAGCGAGACTCACCGGTTCTCCGCCCCGCTGCGGTTTGTGTTGTTCCCCTCGCGAGCGCTACGGTATCCTTCGTTCTTTCGCAATTCCGGGCGGCAGGTTATTCGATGGACGAGTTTTACGATCCGCGTCAAGTGGAAGAGGGCGCGCAGCGCTATTGGGACGAGCACCAGAGCTTTAAGGCCATGGAAGACCCCGCGCGTGAGAAATTTTATTGCCTGGCCATGTTCCCCTACCCCAGCGGCCGCCTGCACATGGGCCATGTGCGCAACTACACCATCGGCGACGTCATCGCCCGTTATCAGCGCATGCGCGGCAAAAACGTCCTGCAACCCATGGGCTGGGACGCCTTCGGCCTGCCCGCTGAAAACGCCGCTATCCAGAATAACGTGCCTCCCGCCCAGTGGACACGTGAAAATATCGCCTATATGCGCGGCCAGCTGCGCCGCCTCGGCCTGGGCTACGATTGGGACCGCGAGCTCGCCACCTGCGACCCCAAGTATTATCGCTGGGAACAATGGCTGTTCCTCAAGCTCTATGAAAAAGGTCTGGTCTACAAAAAGACCGCACCGGTCAACTGGTGTCCCCACGACCTCACCGTGCTCGCCAACGAGCAGGTAATCGAAGGCCGCTGCTGGCGCTGCGACAGCTTGGTCGAGCGCAAAGAAATACCGCAATGGTTTTTGCGCATCACCGCTTATGCCGACGAACTGCTGAGCGAATTGGACAAACTCGACGGCTGGCCCGAGCAGGTGCGCACCATGCAGCGCAATTGGATCGGCCGTTCCGAGGGCGTGGAGGTGCACTTCGGTATCGAGGGCGCTCTCGCGCCGCTCAAAGTGTTCACCACCCGCCCCGACACCTTGATGGGCGTCACCTATGTGGCGGTGGCGCCCGAGCACCCGCTCGCGCTGGCCGCGGCGCAGGACAATCCCGCGTTGGCCGCCTTCATCGAAGAATGTCGTCATCAAGCCACCGCCGAGGCCGCGTTGGAGACCATGGAAAAAAAAGGCCTGGCCACCGGCGCCATCGCCATCCATCCCATTAGCGGCGCGAAACTGCCGGTGTATGCCGCCAACTTCGTGTTGATGGGTTATGGCGAGGGCGCGGTGATGGCGGTGCCGGCGCATGATCAGCGCGATTGGGAGTTTGCTAGAAAGTATGATTTACCAATTAAGCAAGTGCTCGAAAATACGCTCGTATATAACCACGAGCGGCGGTCTGAATTTCCGAGACAAGATTATGAAGCTTATTACTTCGACGAAAATCTCTGGAAAGACTGGTATTCATCAAAATCTGATGTTCTGTTAATCAGCTCGGAAAAATATGATGGATTAAATCCCGTAGAGGCTTTTAATGCTATTGCTGTTGACCTCGCGGTGCTAGGCAAAGGCCAAAAGCGCGTCAACTTCCGCCTGCGCGATTGGGGCGTGTCGCGCCAGCGTTATTGGGGCGCGCCGATCCCCATCATCAATTGCGCGGCCTGCGGCGCGGTGCCGGTGCCCAACGATCAATTGCCGGTGGTGCTGCCGGAAGACGTCGCCTTCGACGGCGTGGGTTCGCCCATCAAAAAGATGCCGTCGTTTTACGAAACAGTCTGCCCGACATGCGGCGGCCAGGCCGAGCGCGAGACCGACACCTTCGACACCTTCATGGAATCGAGCTGGTATTACGCGCGCTACACCTCGCCCGGCGCCGGCGACCTGGTCGATGGCCGCGCCAACTACTGGCTGCCGGTCGACCAGTACATCGGCGGCATCGAGCACGCGATCCTGCACCTGCTCTATTCGCGCTTCTGGACGCGCGCATTGTGCGACACCGGCCACCTCAAATTGACGCGGAACGTGCGCGAGCCATTCGCGGCGCTGTTCACGCAGGGAATGGTGACGCACGAAACCTACAAGTCGAGCCACGGCGGCTGGCTGCTGCCGGGACAGGTGCGCGTCGCCGACTCCGGCCGCGAGGGCAAAGGCGCGGCGC
>CAKKSB010000107.1 GCA_919903055.1 Gammaproteobacteria bacterium
GGAACATGGGCTGGATGCACGACAGTTTGTCGTACCTGCAAAAAGATCCGGTGCACCGTCATTATCACCACGACAAACTCACTTTCGGCCTGTTGTACAGTTTTTCCGAAAATTTCATTTTGCCTTTTTCGCACGATGAAGTGGTGCACGGTAAAGGTTCGCTGTTGAATCGTATGCCCGGCGACGAGTGGCAGCGCTTCGCCAATCTGCGGCTGTTGTATGTTTATATGTACACTTACCCGGGCAAGAAACTGTTATTCATGGGCTGTGAATTCGGCCAGGGGCGTGAATGGAATTTCGACGCCGAACTCGATTGGTACGTGCTGAAATATCCTTTTCACCAAGGTGCGCAACGCCTGGTGAGCGACCTCAATCAACTCTACCGCACCCAGCCGGCGCTGCACATCGACGATTTCGAACCGCGGGGCTTCGACTGGATCGACTGTCACGACGCAACGCAATCGGTGTTGAGTTATCTGCGCCGCGGCGGCGATCAGCTCGCGGTGGTCGCGCTGAATTTCACACCGGTGCCACGTGAGAATTATCGGTTGGGCGTACCTGCTCCCGGCCTCTACCATGAAGTGCTCAACTCGGACTCCCATCTCTACGCCGGCAGCAATTTGGGCAATGCGGGGCAAGTAAAAGCTGAAAGCGTGCCGTGGATGGGCCACCCCTATTCCATCACCATCAACTTGCCGCCGTTGGCGGCGGTGGTCTTCATCACCGGTCAGCGCTGACCAGCCGCGCGCTCATCCGATCAAACGGCCGGCCGTCCACATCGACATGCCGACGAGCAACGGCCAAGCCCATTGCATCTTCGGCGGCCCGGGATGATCCGGCAGACTCAGCGTCGCGCAAGGCGCCGCTTCCGCGGCCGCCGTCACCCGATCGAACAGCGCCGCGGCAACGCCGCCGATACGCACCCAAGGTGATGCGGGCATACGCGGCTCCGCCAACACTTCGCGCAGTTGTACTTGCACCTGCTCCACCGCCGCCAGACTCAAGGCAATCCGCACTGCCAACCGCTCACGAACGCCGTCTATTACCCGTAACGGCGCGGTGAGCCAATACAATGCGGCCAACACGTCATCGCGCGGCGTGAGATGCAGCACCAAGCTGGCGGCCATCGCCATGCCTACCAAAGCGGCGAGCCGCACGCCGCCTAGGACTAGACCCTCCACGGTAGGCAACCAGGCGGCCAAGGCGGGCGACGCCGGCAGAATGGGCGTACCGGGCGTCATCCACAAATACACCACCGCCAAGGATAACCATAACCAGCGCATGCGCCGCAGCAAACGCCAGGCCGGCGGCCATCCTGCCGTTCCCACTCGCGCATAAGCAACGGCGAGCAGTACGGCCGCCGCCAACACCTGGCCTTTGCCACCGGCGGCAAGCGACAAAGTGAACACGGTGAAACTGGCGATGCGAATGACCGGGTGCATCAGACTATCTTACTCAGGCGTCGGAAAGTAAGGACAACTCTTACTTTCCGACGCCTGAGTAAGAACCCTTTTACCCTACCCTATCCCACCCCCTGGACAGGGGACGGGAACCCAGAAGGAAGTGTCGTCTTAATAACTGACTTCTCAGCACCACTGATTAACTTATTATCAACCGCCAAGACGCCAAGAATTTTCTCTTTTCATTGAAAAGATTTTCTTGGTTTCCTTGGCGTCTTGGCGGTTAAAAGATTTTTTCAGCATTTCCGAAGCGAAGACTCCGGAATGTCCATCACCGATCAGCGGAATGGGAAACGCTACGTCAGGCGAGTTGTTCGGACAAACCGCGGGCTTCTTGTTTTTGCTGATCGTTGCCTTCCGCGAGCACCTCGTCGAGGATTTCACGGGCACTCTCTTGATCACCCATGTCGATATAGGCGCGGGCCAAATCCAACTTGGTACCCACCACATCGGTGCCGGCGAGAAAGTCGCTGTCGTCCAGATTGAAATCCATGCTGCCGAAGTCGGACAAAGCGGAATCGACCGCCCAGGGCCGGTCTTTACCGTTGCCGCCCGCGGTCTCGCTGAATAAGTCATCTTCCGCCGCGGCGGATTGCGGCGGCGGGGACTTGGCCGGTGCGGCGGGCAAGTCGAGAGCCGCGCTCAAATTCTCAGCCTGTCCGCCACCGACACCTTCGTCGCTCAGATTGAGATCGAAATCCAGTTTGTCCTCGACAGCGGCCGCGGCGGCATTCGAATCCGAGGCCGGATTCGCTGCACCCTGGCCAGGTTTGCCGGAGACCGGCGTCGCGTCGCCGAAGAGGTCGTCGTCCTTATAGGCGTTGGATTCGTGTTGGTCATGACCGAGATCGGCGCTGGCCGCCGCCCCTCCCGCGAACAAAGCGGAACTGGTGCCGACCGCGGCGTAGCTGGTTTTGGAGGCCGTGGCGGCGGGATTGAACATAGGATGGTTGGGTAATAATTCAGCACCCATGGGCAGGATGCGGTACCACAGGGGATCATCGGTGTTCTGACCCAGTTCGTCATAAAGCGCTTCCGCCAAGGATTGGAACGCCTCGACATTGCGGGAAGCGTAATAAATCTCCAACAGCTTGCCTTTGAGTTCATAACGGTGGGGCTGTTTGGCCAAGGCACTTTGTATGAGCGCCTCGGCCTGCTGGTAACGGCGGTAAGCGAGATACACGTCGGCTTCCACCATGGGGTCGATATCGCCTTCGGCGGTGTGCAATACATCGAGACCGTCGGCGGTTTCACCCACATCCTTCGCCGCGCTCTTGGCCACTTCTTCGGCCACGCCGCTCATGCGGGCGTTAAACGGTTCTTCGGCGTCCGTCACCGTTTCCAGCGTGGTCGGCGCGGCGGTTTTTTCAACGGGCGCCGGCGCCGCATTGGCCACTCCGGGTTCCAGCCGCGCATCGCTGTCGTCGTCACCGCCGCCGTCACGGCGACGGCGCGCTACCAACCAAGCCACCGCCAATAACAAAATCACCGTCCCGCCCAATGCGGCAACGATGGCGGGATTATTGAAAATTTCCAAAACCGGACTGGGTTCGGGCTGCGCCGGCGCTTCCGCTTCCACTTTGGGCGCGGGCTGCGCCGTCTCAGGCGTGGTTGCGGACGGCGGGGTTTCCGCCGCCGGCGCCGCCGCGTCCGGGATCACGGCGGGTTTGGTCTCTTCACCTGGTTGCAGATTACCGAGGGTATCGTCCTTCAACGTCAACAAGCGCTGCATGGAACCGATTTGCCCCTCCAGCGCGGAGAGGCGCGAGCGCAATTCTTGGTTTTCGCGGCGGGCGGCATCGGCTGATTCAAGGGCCAGCGCTAAATCGTTGCGGACTTGATCCATGCCCTGCTTGGCGCCACTGCCCGCCGCGCCGGACGCGGTCTGGCCGGGCGCCACCAGTTTCAAACGTGGCGATTCCTCGCCGGCCGGTTTGGACGTCGGAACCTGGCCGGCGGCGGGTTTTTCAGTCTTCGCCGCCGATGGGTCGGCGGGCGCCATGGGCATGCCGCCCCGCTTGGCCTGCCGCCATGATTCATACTGGCGGGCCACTTCCCGTTCCGCCTGCTGGACGGGGAGCGCGGTCATGAATTCACGTTCGGGTACCCGCAACACATAACCGGCCAGCAGATTATTGACGTTACCGTTGTAAAACGCATCGGGATTGGCCGCCAGCAAGGCGAGCATGGCTTGAAACACCGAGACGCCGTTATCGGGCCGCACCTGTGCCGCGATGGTCCAGGCCGTGTCGGTGCGCTGAGTGGGTCCATAACTGCGCGCACCCGCAGCGGCGGTTTTGGCGGCGGGCGCATTGCGCGGCGAACGCGGCATCACCGCCGACGGCGCGGCGGACGCGGCCGGTTTGGCGGGGGTTTGTTCGGTGGGGGCGGGCGCCGGTTCGACCGGCACGACTCGCGGTGTCGGCGCCGCTACCGGAACAGCGACGACCGGCGCCGACACTGGCGCCAGCTTGTCACCACTGAACAACGGGGGATCCAGCAAGACGGTATATTCGCGCAGCAAGCGGCCAGTGGGCCAGCGCAGCTGCACGATGAAATCGAGATAGGGTTCACGCACCGGCTGCGACGACGTGACGTGTATCACCGCCGTGCCGTCATCGCGGCGCACCACATTGAAAATCAAATCGCTTAACGCCGAGGGGCGTTCGATACCGGCTTGTTGGAAAGATTCCTGCGGTGCGAGACGCACCACCGCGCCTTCCAATTCGGCGGGCTGAGCGGCGAGCAAACGGATTTCGGCGTTAAAGGGTTCATTGAGGGCGGAGCGCAGTTCGATGTCACCTAAACCCAGCGCAGACGCTCGTCCGGAAGCCAAGGCCACCGCCAACACTAAAGCAAGCTTGCGCATATTCGAGCGTGTCCCTTTTTTGCTTGTCACCCGTTTACCCTTTGACATCCCGGCCCATCCCTTCCAGCGGCCATCCTCTATATCACACGCGACGAAACGCGTCGGATATACGTATCGGTTTGTCCGCCAATTGCTTTAGTTACATCGAGTTCCCGGGACGAATGCCCCTTGCGCCATGAGCCGTCGCGAGGGTCGCGCCGCGGCGCATCGCGTCCAATTAGCCTCAATTGAGGTAATCTTTTACCAGAATCTCGGCGATTTGAATACCATTCAAGGCCGACCCCTTACGCACGTTGTCGGCCACGATCCACAGGGCTAAACCCCGCGGATGAGAATGATCTTCGCGAAGGCGGCCGACATAGACGGCATCCTTGCCGGCAGCCTCGGTCACCGGGGTGGGATAGCCGCCGGTTTTACCGGTATCGAGCACTTTCATGCGCGCGGTCTTTTTCAACAAACGGCGCGCGTCGTTCGCGGCGAGTTTGTCGCGTGTTTCGAGGTGCAAAGCCAAACCATGGCCGTAAAACACCGGCACCCGCACCGTGGTGGCATTGACGCGCAAATCGGGAGCGGCCAACACCTTGCGGGTCTCCCACAACATTTTCATTTCTTCGCGGGTGTAACCGTTGTCCAAGAGTTCGCCGATCTGCGGCAGGACATTGAAGGCGATTTGTTTGGGATAGATCCGGCTCTTGAGAGGCTTCATATTGAAGATCGCCGCCGACTGACCCGCCAGTTCGTCCACCGCCGCCTTGCCGGTGCCGGACACCGCTTGGTAAGTGCAGACGTTGATGCGCTCGATGCCCGCCGCGTCGTGCAGCGGTTTCAACACCAGCGACATGAGGGTCACACCGGTGTTGGGATTGGCGATGATCCGGCGTTGATTAAAACCGGCGAGCGTTTGCGGATTGACCTCGGGCACCACCAGCGGCACGTCCTCGTCGAGGCGGAATTGCGCGCTGTCGTCGATGACCACGCAGCCCGCCGCCGCGGCGCGCGGCGCGTGTTCGGCGGCCAGCGCCTCGTCGACGCAAAACAAGGCCAGATCGGCTCGAGTGAAATCAAAGGCCGCCACGTCCTGCACCCGCAGATAGGCGTCCTTGAATCCGACCCGGCCGCCGGTGGCGGTTTTCACATCGAGGGCAAACACCTCGGACACGGGAAAACCGCGCTCCGCCAGCAAGGCCAGCGCGGTCTCGCCGACCAGGCCGGTGACGCCGACCACGGCGATACGATAGGTTTTATTCACTGAGTGGCTACTGCTCCAGCAAGATGCGCAGCATACGCCGCAGGGGTTCGGCCGCGCCCCACAGCAGCTGGTCGCCGCAGGTAAATGCGCTGAGGAATTGCGGGCCCATATTGAGTTTGCGCAGCCGGCCGACCGGTATGCCCAAGGTGCCGGTGACGGCGGCGGGCGTGAGTTCGCGCATGCTGCGTTCGCGCTCGTTGGGCACGACCTTCACCCACGCATTGTGGCCGGCGAGGATGTCGTGGATCTCATCCAGCGGCACGTCCTTGTTGAGTTTGATGGTGAGCGCCTGGCTGTGGCAGCGCATGGCGCCGACCCGCACGCAGAGGCCGTCGATGGGAACCGGGCTGGCTTCGCGGCCGAGAATCTTATTGGTCTCGGCCTGGCCCTTCCATTCTTCTTTACTCTGGCCGGTGTCGAGCTGCTTGTCGATCCACGGGATCAGACTGCCCGCCAGCGGCACGCCGAAAAATTCCGTCGGGTAGGCGTCGGAGCGGATGTGCTCGGCCATCTTGCGGTCGATATCCAGGATCGCGCCGGCGGGGTCGTCGAGTTCCTTTTTCACCGCCGCGTGGATGCTGCCCATCTGCTTGATCAGCTCGCGCATATTATTGGCGCCGGCGCCGGAGGCGGCCTGATAGGTCATGGCGGTCATCCACTCGATCAAACCGCGCTGATACAAGCCGCCGACCGCCATCAACATCAGGCTCACCGTGCAGTTGCCGCCGATGTAATTCTTGACGCCCTGGGTGAGGCCGCGCTTGATCACGTCGCTGTTCACCGGGTCGAGGACGATGATGCTGTCCGGGTCCATGCGCAGCGTGGAGGCGGCGTCGATCCAATAACCCTTCCAGCCGGCGGCGCGCAGCTTGGGATAAATCCCGGCGGTGTAGTCGCCGCCCTGGCAGGAGATGATCACCTCCATGTTTTTCAGTTCGTCGATGCGGCGCGCGTCCTTCAGCGGCGGCACGTCCTTGCCGACGGACGGGCCTTCACCGCCCACCTGCGAGGTGGTGAAGAACACCGGATCGATGACGGCGAAATCCCGCTCCTCCCGCATGCGCTGCATGAGCACCGAACCCACCATGCCGCGCCAGCCGATCAGTCCTACCCGTTTCATTGCTTCATCCTCACTAGTCGATGTAGGGTGGGTTAGGCGCGTCTTTCGCGCCGTAACCCACCAAGCGTCGCGCAGCGACTCCTACAGATAAATACATCCAGCGGCGCAATCAGCGGATTATGCTTCGCTAACCCACCCTACATTTATTGCCGCAGCGCCGCGACCACCGCGTCGCCCATGGCGACGGTACCCACCTTGCGGGTGCCCTCGGTATAAATATCGCCGGTCCGATAGCCCTGCGCCAGCACTTTTTGCACCGCCGCTTCGATGCGCTCGGCCAACGCCGCTTCCTGCAAGGTATAACGTAACAGCATCGCCACCGAAAGAATCGTGGCGAGCGGGTTGGCGATGCCTTTACCCGCGATGTCCGGCGCCGAACCGTGTATCGGCTCGTACATGCCCTTGTTGTCGGCATCGAGCGAAGCCGAGGGCAACATGCCGATGGAACCGGTGAGCATCGAGGCCTCGTCGGAGAGGATATCACCGAAGATATTGCCGGTGACGATCACGTCGAACTGTTTGGGCGCGCGCACCAACTGCATGGCGGCATTATCGACGTACATGTGACTCAATGCCACCTCGGGATAGTCCCTACCGACCTCGATCACGATCTCTTTCCACAACTCGCTGCACTCCAGCACATTGGCCTTTTCCACCGAGCAGAGTTGTTTGCGGCGCTTCATGGCGATGCCGAAGGCCACGTGCGCGACCCGCCGCACCTCCGACTCGGAATACACCATGGTGTTGAAACCGACCCGCTCGCCGTCGCGGATTTCGATGCCGCGCGGCTGACCGAAATAAATATCGCCGGTGAGTTCGCGCACGATCATGATGTCGAGACCGGACACCACCTCGGGCTTCAAACTGGATGCCGCGGCGAGTTGCGGATAAAGCAGCGCCGGCCGCAGGTTGGCAAACAACTTGAGCTCCTTGCGGATGCGTAGCAGACCGCGTTCGGGACGTTTATCGCGCGGCAGCGTGTCGTATTTGGGGCCGCCCACCGCGCCCAGCAGCACGGCGTCGGCCTGCTTGGCGAGTTTCAAAGTCGCTTCCGGCAGCGGATCGCCCGCCGCGTCGTAACCGGCACCGCCGATGGGCGCGTGCTCGGCCTCGAATTTGAAACCGAAGGCGCGCAGCGCCTCCAAGACTTTCATCGCCTCGGCGACGATCTCGGGACCGATACCGTCACCGAGCAGTACAGCGATTTTTTTGGTCATGTAGTCACCTGATTAGAAGAAACATCCAACGCGAAGACGCCAAGTTGATGGGCGACGCGCAAGCATCGCGTGACACGCTCTCCATTCAACTCGAAAACAGCCACGGCGCCTCGGCGCGGCGGCGCGCCTCATAGGCCTTGATGTCGTCGGCGTGCTGCAAGCTGAGACCGATGTCGTCGAGGCCGTTGAGTAGTTTGTATTTGCGGAAGGCATCGATGTCGAAGGTGAACGACGCACCGTCCGGCGTGGTCACGCTCTGCGCCGCCAGATCGACAGTGAGTTGATAGCCCGGCGTGACTATAGTCTCGCTGAACAATTTATCCAGCGCCGCCGCCGGCAGCACGATGGGCAGAATGCCGTTGTTGAAACAGTTGTTGAAAAAAATGTCGGCATAACTCGGCGCGATGATGACGCGAAAACCGTAATCGAGCAGCGCCCACGGCGCGTGTTCGCGCGAGGAACCGCAGCCGAAATTGTCGCGCGCCAGCAGGATCCGCGCGCCCTGATAACGCGGCTGATTGAGCACGAAGTCCGGATTCACCCGCCGGGTGCCATGATCCATGCCCGGCTCGCCCGGCTCGAGATAACGCCAGTCGTCGAACAAGGTCGGGCCGAAACCGGTGCGGTGTATCGACTTCAGATATTGCTTGGGGATGATCTGATCGGTATCGACGTTGGCGCGGTCGAGAGGCGCCGCCAGGCCGGTCAGGGTCGTTAATTTTTCCATAGCATCACCTAAAAAATCCACTGAACCATTTCAACTTAAAGAAATGCAGGGTGGGTTAGTCGCGTCGGCGGCGTAATCCACCAACCGTCGTGCAGCGACTCATTGATCGATTCCCGTAATGAGCGCCTGACGGCGCGGATTGGTGGGTTACGCTGCGCTAACCCACCCTACATTGATCTGCCCCAGCCTCCCCTTAAAAACAGGAGGAGTCGCTGCGCGACGGTTGGTGGGTTACGGCGCGAAGACGCGCCTAACCCACCCTACATCACCATTTCAATCCCACTCCCGCACATCGACGAAGTGCCCCGCCACCGCCGCCGCCGCGGCCATGGCCGGACTCACGAGATGCGTGCGCCCGCCCGCGCCCTGGCGGCCTTCGAAATTGCGGTTCGAGGTCGAGGCGCAACGCTCACCCGGCTCGAGGCGGTCGGCGTTCATGGCGAGACACATCGAGCAGCCCGGCTCGCGCCATTCGAAACCGGCGGCGGTGAATATCTTGTCGAGGCCTTCCTGTTCCGCCTGCCTCTTCACCAGACCCGAGCCCGGCACGATCAAGACCTGCTTCACATTAGCCGCTTTTTTACGGCCCTGCGCCACCGCCGCCGCGGCGCGCAAATCCTCGATGCGCGAGTTGGTGCAGGAACCGATGAACACCTTGTCGATCTTAATCTCGGTGATGGGCGTGCCGGCGGCGAGACCCATGTATTTCAGTGCGCGCAACATGCCCTCGCGCTTGACCGGATCGGATTCGTTGGCGGGATCGGGCACGCGCGCGTCCACCGCCGTCACCATCTCCGGCGAGGTCCCCCAGCTCACTTGCGGTTTGATGCGTGTCGCATCGACGCGCACGACGCGATCGAAGTCGGCGTCGGCGTCACTGTGCAGATCGCGCCACGCGGCGACCGCCTTGTCCCACAACTCGGCCTTCGGCGCGTAGGGCCGGCCGCGCACATAGGCCATGGTCTTGTCGTCCGCCGCCACCATGCCGGCGCGGGCGCCGGCCTCGATGGCCATGTTGCAGACGGTCATGCGGCCTTCAACCGACAGCGCGCGGATCGCGCCGCCGCCGAACTCGATGGCGTAACCGTTGCCGCCCGCCGTGCCGATCTCGCCGATGATCGCGAGCACGATGTCCTTCGCCGTGACGCCGGGGCCGACCGCGCCGTCGACGCTCACCAGCATGTTCTTCGATTTTTTCTGCACCAGGCACTGAGTAGCCAGCGCGTGCTCGACTTCGGAGGTGCCGATGCCGAAGGCCAGCGCGCCGAGCGCGCCGTGGGTGGAGGTGTGCGAATCGCCGCAGACCACGGTCATGCCGGGCAGGGTCGCGCCCGCCTCGGGGCCGATGACGTGGACGATGCCCTGGCGCAAATCATCCATTTTGTATTCGGTGATGCCGAACTCGGCGCAATTGCTGTCCAGGGTCTCGACCTGCACGCGCGACACGGGATCGGCGATGCCTTGGGCGCGGCCGGTGGTCGGCACATTGTGGTCGGCGGTGGCGAGATTGGCCTCGCGCCGCCATACGCCGCGTTTCGCGAGACGCAGGCCGTCGAAGGCCTGGGGCGAGGTGACTTCGTGCACCAATTGCCGGTCGATGTAGAGCAGGCAACTGCCGTCGTCGTTCTGCCGCACCACATGGGCGTCCCACAATTTGTCGTAAAGGGTTTTACTCATGGTCACCGGTCCTCGCGCTCATGCCGCAAATATTAGCGCCGCCGATATCATTACACAAATTCATAATTTTTATTTATTGTATTCCATTAAGTAATTCCACTTCGATAGGCAACCCATGAACACCATCCAGTTAAAAGCCTTTCTAGCCGTGGCGCAAACGGCGTCTTTTTCACGCGCCGCCGACGAACTGCACCTCACCCAGCCCGCCGTCAGCAAACGCGTCGCCCAGTTGGAGGAAGAACTCGATACCCGCCTGCTGGACCGCATCGGCCGGCAAGTGAGCTTGACCGAGGCCGGCCGCGCCCTGCTGCCGCGCGCACTACATATCCTCACCGAGATGGAAGACAGCCGCCGCGCGATCCAAAATCTCGCCGGCGAGGTGGCGGGGCCACTGCGGCTCGGCACCAGCCACCACGTCGGCCAACATCATCTACCCGCCATCCTGCGCGGCTACAGCAAGCGTTATCCCGAGGTGGAGTTGGACCTGCATTTTCTCGATTCGGAAACCGCCTGCGCGGCGGTGTCGCAAGGTGAAATGGAATTGGCGGTGATTACCTTGCCGATGACACCGCCCGCTGAATTGGCGGCGCTGCCGATCTGGAATGATTCGCTACGCTTCGTCTGCGGCCACACCCATCCGCTGGCGCGCGTCAAACAACTCACCGCGACCGAACTGGTCAAACATCCGGCCTTGCTGCCCGCACGACTGGCCACCACCCGCGAAATTCTCGAAGAGAGTTTCGCGCCGCTGGGCGCGCGGATCAAAACCAGCCTCTCCACCAATTACCTGGAAACCTTGAAGACCATGGCCTCGATCGGCCTCGGCTGGAGCCTGTTGCCGCGAACGCTGATCGACAAAACCCTGCACGAATTCACGGTGCGCGGGGTACGGCTCCAGCGCAGCCTCGGCGTGGTCAGCCACCGGGAACGGACCTTGTCCAACGCCGCGCGGCGGATGATCGAGTTGCTGCGGCAAGTCTAAAAACCTGTTCATGATCTCGGTCAAGAAGAGTGAAGCGAAGGATTCCCAGCGCAAGGCGACATCGACCGAAAAAGCGCGGCATACATAGAGTATGTGAGCATTTTGAGGGCGATGTTAACGCCGCACCGCACCCTTCAGCGAAATCATGATCAGGTTCTAAACACCGACGCCACGCGCTGACCTTGTAAGCGCCCACGGCCGCATGCGAAACTTCGCCTTCTTTTTCTCAAGCCAAGGCCGCCGCTCATGAGCGCACAGATCATCGATGGTAAAGCCATCGCCGCCGGCATCCGCCGCGAAGTCAAACAGCGGGTCCGGCAACGGCTGGCCGACGGTTTGCGGCCGCCGGGCCTGGCGGTGATTCTGGTCGGGGCGGACCCGGCCTCCGAAGTCTACGTGTACAACAAGCGCAAGGCCTGCGACGAGGTGGGGTTCGTGTCGCAATCCTTCGATCTGCCCGCCGCCACCGATGAAGCCGCGTTGCTGACGCTGATCGACAGCCTCAACGCCGACCCGGCGATCGACGGCATCCTGGTACAACTGCCGCTGCCCGCGCACATCGACAGCGAGACCGTGATCGAACGCATCCGCCCCGACAAGGACGTCGACGGCTTTCATCCCTACAACATCGGCCGCCTCACCGTGCGCCTGCCGGCGCTGCGCCCTTGCACGCCGCACGGCGTGATGACGCTGTTAAATAGCACCGGTCAAAATATTAAAGGCATGGAAGCGGTGGTGGTGGGCGCATCCAATATCGTCGGCCGGCCGATGAGCCTGGAATTGCTGCTCGCCGGTTGTACCGTCACCACTTGTCATCGCTTCACCAAAAATTTGAACGAACACGTGGCGCGCGCCGACATCGTGGTGGTCGCGGTCGGCAAACCGGGGCTGGTGAAAGGCGAATGGATTAAACCGGGCGCCATCGTCATCGACGTCGGCATCAACCGCGACGGCGAAGGCAAACTGGTAGGCGATGTCGATTTTGAAATCGCGAAACAGCGCGCCGGCTGGATCACGCCGGTACCCGGCGGCGTCGGACCGATGACCGTGGCGACGCTGTTACAAAATACACTTTATGCGGCGGAGCAGTTGCATCAGCCCACGCAGTAAGCCCGGCCATCGTTCGTCCCAGTGACTTCCTTGCGCCCATCCCGCCGCGAACCCCTAGCGCTGCTCTTCGTCACCGTAGCGTGTTTAGTGCTCTCCGGTATGACGCCGCGCGACCGCCTCACCTGGGTACTGGAAGTCATGCCGGTGTTCATCGGCCTGCCGGTATTCATCGCCACTTACGGCAGGTTTCCGCTCACGCCGCTGCTCTATCGCCTGCTCGCCGCGCACGCACTGGTGCTGATGGTGGGCGGACATTACACCTATGCGCAAGTGCCGCTCGGCTTCTGGCTGCAGGATAGTTTCGATTTCAACCGCAATCACTACGATCGCATCGGCCACTTCATGCAGGGCTTCGTTCCCGCCATACTTACGCGTGAAATTTTATTGCGCCGCTCGCCGCTGCGGCCGGGAAAATGGCTGTTCTTCATCGTCACCGCGATCTGTCTCGCGATCAGCGCGTGTTATGAATTCATCGAGTGGTGGACGGCGCTGGCCGGCGGCGAGAGCGCCGACGCCTTCCTCGGCACACAGGGCGATGTGTGGGATACGCAGTGGGACATGTTCTGTGCGCTGATCGGCGCGCTGACGGCGCAAGTGCTACTGACGCATCTGCATGACCGGCAGTTGGCACACCTGCTCGGCAGCGAAGAGACGGCAAGGGATAATTGAGATTGGGGCGGTGCTGCTCGCGCCACGATAAATACGGGCGTTGAATTATGGGCGACGCCAGGTCGTGCCTTGCGGGCCGTCTTCCAAGATCACGCCTTGGGCTTTTAGCTCGTCGCGAATGCGATCGGATTCTTTCCAGTTTTTGGCTTCTCTAGCCGCATAACGATCCTTAATGAGTTGTTCGACGATAGTTGAATCTAAGGCTGCGTAACCGACACCTTTTACGCTAGCCGTCCCGGACGCAGTCCCAATTGCTTCAACTCTTCTCGGGCCTTGCTGTTTAAGCCAAGTGTCAGGATTCGCTTGAAGAATACCTAACACTCCGCTTAAGCGGTGTAATATCCCAGCCACTGCTACCGCCTCATCCTGCTTATTATCAGCTTTGGCACGATTGAGCTCGCGCGCGATATCGAACAACACCGCGATCGCCTCCGGCGTATTGAAGTCATCATCCATCGCTGCGTTGAAGCGCGTCGCGTAAAAGCCGTACTCGAAGTCTACCGGCACCGCACTCGCGGACACGTCCCGCAGCGCCGTATAAAACCGATCGAGCGCCGCCTTGGCGCTGTCGAGATTCTGTGTTGAATAGTTGAGCGGGCTGCGATAATGGCTGCTCAAGATGAAATAACGCACCACCTCGGGTTGGTAATGTTTAAGCACTTCACGAACTGTAAAGAAGTTGCCCAGCGACTTCGACATCTTTTCTTCATTGATCTGCACGAAGCCGTTATGCAGCCAGTAATTGACGAAGTGATGACCCGTCGCGGCCTCGCTTTGCGCGATTTCGTTCTCGTGATGCGGAAACATCAGATCCATGCCGCCGCCGTGGATGTCGAAGTGATCGCCGAGGCATTTGGTGGACATGGCGGAACACTCGATGTGCCAGCCGGGACGACCCGCTCCCCACGGCGAGGTCCAGCTCGGTTCGCCGGGTTTGGCGCTCTTCCACAACACGAAGTCGAGCGGATCGTCCTTGGCCTCGTCCACCGCCACCCGTTCGCCGACGCGCAAATCTTCGACGCGCTTGCCGGAAAGAGTACCGTAGTTTTCGAAACGGCTGACGTCGTAATAAACATCGCCATTGTTGGCGTGATAGGCATAGCCGCGTTCCACTAAACGGCCGATCATGGCGATGATCTCGTCGATCGACGTCGTCGCGCGCGGCTCGTGATCGGGCGGCAATACGCCGAGCGCCGCACTGTCCTCATGCATGGCGGCGATGAAACGCTCGGTGAGCGCGGCCATGGTCTCGCCGTTCTCGGCGGCGCGCTTGATGATCTTGTCGTCGATGTCGGTGATGTTGCGCACGTAGGTCACGTCGTAACCGCTGGCGCGGAGATAACGCGCCACTACATCGAACACCACCATCACCCGCGCATGGCCGACGTGGCAGTAGTCGTATACCGTCATGCCGCAGACGTACATGCCGACCTTGCCGGGCACGCGCGGCGTGAACGGTTCTTTTTGCTTGGTGAGACTGTTGTGGATTTTCAGCATAGTGTCATTGTTTATCGATGTAGGATGGGGTAGGCCGAAGGCCGCAACCCACCGACAATGTCACCGCGGGTGACTCATTACATTCATGGCGTCGCCTCCGGCGACGGCTTGGCGGGTTACGCCGCGCCAACCCACCCTACATTTATCATGTCCAATACGCCAAGCGCGCCCGTGCCTTCTCGGCGGTGATCAATGACAACAACGGCGCCAGCTCCGGCCCGTCCACTTCGCCGGTGAGCGCCGCGCGCAGCGGTTTGAACAGGGCCTTGCCTTTGGTGCCGCTGCCGCGCTTGAGTTGTTCGACCATCGCCGCGTAATCGGCGGGATGCGCCTCGAGGGCAGCGACCGCCGCCGCGAAAAATTGAGCGCCGGCCTGCGTCACCACCGCCTGCGCCTCGTCCCGCAATTCTAGGGTCTCCGCGAAAAGAATGCGCGCCCAATGCAGCGCCTCGCCCGGCAGCACGATATTGCCGCGCACCGCGGCGACGAACTCTTCACGCCGCGCGGCGGGCACCACCGTATGCACCGGCTCGCCCATCCATTGCCACAAGGTATCCGCGTCGGCGTGCTGCACCGCCTGGCGCTGATAATAATCGAGCTGGGTCGGGTCGTAGCGCGCCGGCGAGCGGCCGAGTCTGCCGAGTTCAAATTCGCGGGCCAGTCCATCCAGATCGAGATAGGCGTTGTTCTCGTAATGGTGGCCGAGCCGCGCCAGATAATTCACCACCGCCAGCGGCAGGTAACCGGCCTCGCGCAGCTCGCGCACGC
The DNA here is from genome assembly GCA_919903055.1 of Gammaproteobacteria bacterium. Taxonomy (GTDB): domain Bacteria; phylum Pseudomonadota; class Gammaproteobacteria; order DRLM01; family DRLM01; genus CAKKSB01. The sequence goes on from CAKKSB010000107.1 coordinate 15,346, forward strand.
TGCGGCTGCCGGTGCGCTTGGAAAGCGGCGCGCCGTCGGCGCCGACGATCATGCTGATGTGGCCGTAGTGCGGCGTGTGCAGGTCCAGGACCCGTTGCAGCAGGATCTGCCGCGGGGTATTGGTGAGATGATCCTCGCCGCGCAGCACGTGCGTCACTTCCATCAGCGCGTCATCGAGGGCGTTGCTGAAAAAGAAGGCGGCGCTGCCGTCGGCGCGGCGGATCACGAAGTCGCCGATGTCGCCGGTGGCGAAGGCCTGCGGCCCGCGCACCAGATCGTCGAAGCGGACCACGTCGCCGTCCGGCACCCGGAATCGCAAGTTGGGTTGCAGCCCTTTATCCAAACGCTTTTGCCGCTCCTCCGCATTCAAGCGCGCGCAGGTGCCCGCGTACCGCGGCGGGCGGCCGGCGGCCAGCTGGGTCTTGCGCGACAGCTCCAATTCCCGCGGCGAACAGAAACAGGGATAGGCCAAATCCCGCTCTTCCAATGCCGAGAAATAGCGCTGATAAATTTCGCCGCGCTGGGATTGCGCATAGGGGCCGTGGGTGTCGTCGGCCTCGGGACCTTCCTGCCAATCCAGAGCCAACCAGTGCAGGTCCTCCATCAGGGCGAGGATGTGTTCGCCGCGGCTGCGCTCCAGATCGGTGTCCTCGATGCGCAGCAAAAACACCCCCCGGGTGTGGCGGGCGTAAAGGGCGTTGAACAGCGCGGTGCGCACATTGCCCAAGTGGATCAAGCCGGTCGGGCTGGGGGCGAAACGGGTTTTTACGGCGGACTGATTCATGGCGCGCATGGTAGCGGAAAGCGGGCCGCAGCTCAAAGGCGGCGTGGCCCCGCCAACTTTCTTAACGGGGTCAAAACGTCTATCATTGGCCGCTGTTCTTATCCGCTTCCATAATCTTTCATTTCAAAGAAGGACCGTATCATGAAGAAAACTCCCCTCTTCGCCGCGCTGGGTCTGTGCGCCATGTTCAGTGTCGTGCCGCAGGGCGCGGGCGCCGCCGCCGACCAGCCGCGGGTGCGCATGCAAACCAATATGGGCGACATCGTCATCGAACTGGATCGTGCCAAGGCGCCCAAGTCGGTGGAGAACTTCCTGCGTTACGTCAACGAAGGCCACTACGACGGCACCATTTTTCATCGCGTCATCCCCAATTTCATGGTGCAGGGCGGCGGCTATAACGCCGACTTCACGCAGAAGTCCACGCATCAGCCCATCGAAAATGAAGCCAACAATGGTCTGATCAACAAGCGCGGCACGATCGCCATGGCCCGCACCAACGACCCCCACTCCGCCACCGCGCAGTTTTTCATCAACGTGGTGGACAACGATTTTCTGAATTTCACCGCGCCCAATCCCCGCGGCTGGGGCTACACGGTGTTCGGCACCGTGGTGGAAGGCATGGACGTCGCGGACAAGATCGCCAAGGTCGCCACCGGTTCCGCCGGCCCCTTTCCCTCCGATGCGCCGCGCCAAAAGGTAGTCATCGAGAAGGTCACGCTGGTGGGCGCGGCCAAGTAATCGCCGGTCACGTGTGATCCTGGCCCCGCTTCATCATGACGGGGCCGGGGCGCACGAATCGATCCAGCGAAAAAATCTCCGCCTTACCGGACGCGAAGATCAGCGCATGAGCACCACCCTGTTCATTTCCGATTTACACCTCAGCGCCGAGCGGCCAGTCATCACCACCCTGCTGCTCGACTTCCTGCAAGGGCGCGCGGCCCGCGCTCAAGCCTTGTATGTGCTGGGTGATTTATTCGAAGTGTGGCTGGGCGACGATGCCATTCATCCCGCCTATCAACCCGTGCTGGAAAATTTCCGCGCGCTCGCCAATAGTGGCGTGCCGGTCTCGGTGCTGCACGGCAACCGGGATTTTTTATTGGGCGAGACCTTCGAACGACTCAGCGGCTGCCGCTTGATCGCCGATCCTACCCTGATCGACTTGAACGGTGAGCGCACCCTGCTGATGCACGGCGACACCCTCTGCACCGACGACGTCGAGTATCAGCAATTTCGCGCGCACGTCCGCGATCCCGAAACCCAGCGCCGGTTCCTCGCCATGGGCATCGAACAACGCATCGCCATGGCGCGCCAGTTCCGCGACGCCAGCCGCGAACGCAACAGCCAAAAGCCCGAGGCGATCATGGACGTCAATCAAGACGCGGTGGCGAACGTCATGCGCCGACACGGCGTGCGGCAATTGATCCACGGCCACACCCACCGTCCGGCCGTGCATGACTTCGAGTTGGACGGCCACGCGGCGCGGCGCATCGTGCTGGGCGATTGGTACGAACAAGGCAGCGTGTTGGTGTGCGACGCGGCCGGTTGCCGCTTGGAGAATTTGGGCGGGACCTGAAAAATTATTTGATGCCGTTTGCCGCTTATTCCTTGGGCATTTCCAACTTCGGCTCCGACGGCGGTTCCGCATCC
>CAKKSB010000108.1 GCA_919903055.1 Gammaproteobacteria bacterium
CGAGATACGACTCCACCAATTCATCGAAGTTGGTGTTGCGGAAACCGGGATTGTTGACGTCGGGCGAGATGCTGGCGGTGCGGTTGGTCGGCCCCAGCACCCCGGCCACCAGCCGCGGCCGCTCCTGGGTCAGCGCGCTGTATTCATCCGCCGCATCGCGCGCCACCCGCGCGCCGGCCAGGTTCAACTCGTACACCAAATCTTCCATCCGATAATCCGCCATGGCGATGGAGGTGGAGTTGAAGGTGTTAGTCTCGATGATGTCGGCGCCCGCCGCGAGATAGGCGCGATGGATGTCGCCGATGATTTTCGGCTGGGTGATGGCCAGCAAATCGTTATTGCCCTTGAGGTCGCAGGGGTGGTCCTTGAAACGCTCGCCGCGGTAATCCTGCTCGGTAAGCTGATAACTTTGGATCATGGTGCCCATGGCGCCATCGAGTATCAGGATGCGTTGTTTCAACAAGTCTGCGAGAGTCGCCATCGTTTCATTCACCCGTGCGCGGCGGCGCGGCCGCCGTCAATTCAAAAAGGGGGCTATTCTATCACCCGCGCTGCGGCCCGGCATGCCCGCCGGCCGCGGCCGCGACGGCTCGCGTGAGGAAGGGAGTGATGAACAGTTGACCTTTCAGCGCGGAACCCCTATTCCATGCATCGCGAAACGCTACACTAGTCCAGCGCAGACAGCGCCCGGACTGGACTCCCCGCATGAAACTGGTTACCGTCGCCACCTTCGACAATATGCCCGCCGCCCACATCGCCAAGGGCCGCCTCGAAACCGAAGGCATCGCCTGTTGGTTGAAGGACGAACACCTCGGCCAGACCGATTGGCTGTACAACATCGCGGTGGGCTGGATCAAATTGCAAGTGGACGCGGAACACAGTGCGCAGGCCCGCCTCATACTCGACACCGATTACTCCGCCGACTTGTCCGCCGGCGGCGACTAAGCCATGCGCGCGCGTCTGATCCGCCGGCTGCTGCGCGCCCTCGCCGCCCTGCCGCTGCCGCTCGCCCACGCCGCGGGCACGCTCATCGGCGGCGGCCTGCTGATCGCGCCCAATCAACTGCGCCGCATCAGCGAGATCAACGTGCCGCTGTGCTGGCCGGAACTCGGCGCCGCGCAACAACGACGGCTGATCCGCGCCAGCCTCATCGAGGCGGGCAAGACCATGTGCGAGGCCGGCGCCTTGTGGCTGTGGCCCGGCGAACGCACCCTGCAACTGGTGCGCGCGGTGAGCGGCGAAGAACATCTGCGCAAGGCCCTCGCCGACGGCAAAGGCGCCATCCTGGCCGTGCCGCATCTGGGCGCCTGGGAAATCATCGGGCTGTATTGCTCTCATCACTATCCCATGACCAGCCTGTATCGGCCGCCGCGCCTGGCGGAAATGGACGCATTGGTGCGCCATGGCCGCGAACGCCTCGGCGCCAGACTGGTGCCGGCCGACGCCGGCGGCGTACGAGCGCTTTATCAAGCCCTGGGCCGCGGCGAATTGGTGGGCATGTTGCCCGATCAGGAACCCGGCGCCGGCAACGGCGTGTTCGCGCCGCTGTTCGGCGTGCCGGCCAACACCATGGTGCTGTTGTCGCGGCTCGCCGTCAAAAGCGGCGCGGCGGTGATCTTCGGCTACGCCGAACGCCTGCCGGGCGGCCGCGGTTATCATCTGCATTTCTTTCCCGCCCCGCCGGCGATCAATCAAGCGCCCATCGAAAATTCCGTAGGCGTGATGAACGCAATGGTGGAAAAATTGATACGCGATTGCCCGCGGCAATATCAATGGGGTTATAAACGCTTCCGCAGCCGGCCGCCCGGCGACGTGAAACTCTACTGAGTTCAGGCATGCGCCCGAGCCGCGCGCGACATTGCTTCGAGATGGTTGGCCATGCAGCCTGCTGTCTTTGGGAGTATACTCGATAACAAGGCCCGTTCGATTTTCAGCCGCCAAAACAGGGTAGCAAGTGGACATCGCCCGCGCACCAACTTGGGCTCGATCTATGGTCTCGCACGAGTGACACTCGAGACCGACCGCAATGGCATCAAACTCGGCAGCGCTCGGCCTGATGGCCGGCTTCGCATTAATTATAATTTTGGATCCGCGCGGGGCTGATCGCCCGCGTTCATTAACGCCACTCACAGGAGGACGACACCATGGCCATCGACATCGACATCGACATCGGCATCGGCATCGGCATCGCCGAAACCGACCGCAAGGACATCACCAACGCACTGTCGCGCATGCTCGCCGACAGTTACATCCTGTATCTCAAGACCCATAACTTCCACTGGAACGTCACCGGGCCGATGTTCCAAACCTTGCACACCATGTTCATGACCCAATACACCGAGCTGTGGAACGCGCTCGACCTCATCGCCGAACGCATCCGCGCACTGGGCTTTCCGGCGCCGGGTTCGTACAAGCGTTACGTCGAACTCGCCAGCATCAAGGAGGAAGACGGCGTGCCCTCGGCGCAGGACATGATCCGCCAACTGGTGGCGGGCCAGGAAGCGGTGGCGCGCACCGCGCGCGCGGCCTTCCGCGTCGCCGAGGCCGCCAACGACCAGCCGACCGCCGACCTGCTCACTCAGCGCATGGAGATCCACGAGAAAAACGCCTGGATGTTGCGCTCGCTGCTCGAGAACGGTTAGAACCTATCTCAAAGTGAAATTAAATTAAGGAACCTCTGATTTATTCAGAGGTTCCCGCGGCACACGGATGTGCCGCCATTTTCAATGGTGTCAACCATTGAAAATGAAGGGAAGCGAAAATCACATTTTCGCTTCCCGTGCTCTGAAAATTCCAGGATGGAATTATTCAGAGCTTTCTTAAGAGACCCCAAGCCGGACCGAAGAGTCATGCCCCCTCCCGCAAACGGGAGAGGGGAAGGGCCGAGATTTTTCCGGGGCCGGAGGGACGAGGCTGGGTTTATACGCTTATTCCACTTCTCTCGAAATCGGAACGGACCTTTCAAGCCGCTCAACCCTCCGCCGAAAATACTCTGTCGTCAAACCTCGTTTTAACAGGGATCATTAATCAAGCTCGCCAGACCTGCAAACTCGCGGGCGTTCTTAAGCGATGCGACGCGTATCGTGAACAGCCGCGAACGGCTCGGCACTTACGGACCTCCATCCATCTCCTTCGTGCAAAAATCCGCAGAAAAAACGGCATAATTGTCGTGAAATTCGTTCTGGCTAAGAGGACATTAAATGTTGTATGTTAAAGGCGTCTTTTAAGCGTCACCGCCGTAGCCGACAATCAAGACACGCCGTCACAAATGCCGCATGAATAAACTACGCCGCTATTTTTTCAGCCGGTACGCCGAACCGCCCGCCGGCCACCACGTCGAAAAACTGGTCTCCGGCATGGGCGCGCTCATCGCGATTTTTTTGGTCGGCGCGCTCAACTCATGGCTGATACCCGAGCTGGGGACCCCGCTGGTCATCGCGTCGCTGGGCGCCTCCGCGTTACTGCTGTTCGCCACGCCGCATAGCCCGTTCACCCAACCCTGGCCGTTGTTCGGAGGACAATTCATCAGCGCCCTCATCGGCGTCGCCTGCGCGAATCACATCGCCAACCCGCAGGTCGCCGCCGCGCTGGCGGTCGGTCTCGCGCTGGTCGTCATGTACTATCTGCGCTGTCTGCATCCGCCGGGCGGCGCCACCGCGCTCAGCGCCGTACTCGGCGATGAGGCGGTACACCAACTCGGGTACCAATACGTGGTCGCGCCGGTGATGCTGGACACCGTGGCGATCATCGTTATCGCGGTCCTGTTCAATTACCTGTTCCCCTGGCGGCGTTATCCGCTGGGGCTTTCCGCTTTTAAAACGGCCGAAGCGCCGGTCTCGGCGGCCGAGGCGATGCCGCCCTATCTCGGCGAAGAAGACATACGTTACGCGTTAAACCACATGGAATCCTTCGTGGACATCAGCGCGCCGGACCTCGCCGAGATTTATACGCTGGCCGCCCGCCATGCCGAAGCGGCGCGCCTGTCGCCCGAACAAATCCTGCTCGGCCATTGTTACAGCAACGGCCGGCCCGGCAGCGACGGATCGGTGCGCAAGGTCATCGATGAAGCGGGCGTCGTTTCATCTCCCGCCAAAGACAAAATCATTTATCGCGTCATGGCCGGCGCCCAAGCCCGCACCACCGGCACCTGTACCCGCGCCGACTTCGCCCGCTGGGCCAAGTATGAAGTGGTGCAGGAAGATGGCGCATGGCGGCGAGTAGGTTGATCGGGGCCGGCGAATTTATCGACCCGGCGGTTGAGCTATCTCCGCCGGCGGAAAGAGTAAGGCGAGGAAAGGGCCACTGGTAGATGCGAGACCAAACCGAGGGGAACCGGGGGATTAAATAGCGAACACAGCCTCGCGTCAGCACCGATATTCCGCGTTACTTGTTGCACGAAATCCTGGGAATCCCACCAAAGGCCGCATGTCCAGATCCCGACGAGTGATAGTGGCGCCTGATAATTCAACACGCCAATTGCGCCGGATGCCGGATGGCCGCACGCGCATTCCTTACGCCACGGTTTCGAAGGCTTGCACGCCTACGGCCAGATAACGCTCATTGAACAAACGACGCAGCATGGACATTGCCCCTTGAGCCTGATGCTCATCATTCAATACCTGCGGGTGGGAAAGTCGCACCACCACGCAATAACGGTACTTGTCTTGCCCGGTCAAGGTCCGGCCCGCGAAGACACCACGCACCCCCGGGCTGCACCCGGCCGTCTGCTGGCATTCCCTGACCAGGCTGGAGAATTCTTGTTCGCTCAAGGATTGATCGGTACACAACCACACTTGCTGCACGATCGCCCAATGCTTACAGCGCGAGAGCACCTCCGCCGCGCGGCCGGCGCTGCCATACAGACGCATGTGCCGCTCGGCCTCGGCGCTGACCTCATCCTGCAAGGCCCGCGTGAATGACACACCCGCATTCGAGGAAAGGCGCGCCAGCACCGCTTTGGCCATATGGTTTATAGAAACGTTGACGCCGATCTTGGCCACGCCCTTGAATATGACACGCCGGATTTGATCCTCGCTCAATGACGCCGCGCCGTACAAGACTAACGGCGTATTCACGGCGGCATTGATGAGTTTCAATCGGGGAAAATCGATCCTGGTTCTCGCACCGCAGCAAGGGTCGTCAAGCGAGAAGACATCCAAGCCGGAACGCTGCACCAAGGCCGCCGCCTCCGCCGGCGTGGGCCAGGACGATTCTTCGACACGCTCGGCGGCCGATGCCGCGCCCTCGTCCGCGCACAACCAGCCGCCTTCCACCGGCACGCCACAGTCGCGCGCCCACCCGACCACCTCGCGCATCCTGTTGACCACCTCGGGGAACGAACCACGCACGCATTGAACGGCGACACCGTTGCAACCCAACGCGATGGCGCGATGCATATCCTCCAGTGACGCCACCGCCCCGCACTGAATAGCCACGGGCACCGGCGAGCGGCGCGCCGCGATCTCGACCGCCGGCATCAATATTTCCAAATCGCAATCCGCCTCATCCGCGCCGCCCACCATCAACAGCACCGGCGCGCGACAGCTCTCCGCCGCGTTCAAAACGGCCGCGAGCACATCAACATTCACCACGTCGAAAGCCGCCACGGCGTAACCATGCTCATAGGCATGATTCAACATATCGCGCATATCCACTAAGGCCATGGCATCAACCTCCCGCATTCAGCGGCGTTATTCAAATTTTTCCGGCCACAACACATTGACATCGGAGACCAGCACCTTCAAATGATGGCCCTTGCGCCCTATAGCCTCCAAGGCATCGAGCATCGCGCTCACCTTGGTCAAGGGCACCACTACGTGAAACACGATATTAGTATCGACATCGAGCATACCCGACTGTTCACCCGAGCTGCCCGCGCCTTGCGCGCGAAAAACGGTATATCCGCTCGCCCCGCGCTGCTTGACCGCCTTTATCAGCCGATCCTCCAGCACATCGGAGGTAATCACCGTAATCAATTTCTCCGGATGCAACCTGTGCATGTCACCCTCCAATAATCTCTCGTTCATATACCCGCCACCATAGTCGCCATCATATGATAGAGCGGAATTCCGAACACGATATTGAAGGGAAAAGTAACACCCAGCGACAGCGTAAGATACAAAGACGGATTCGCCTCCGGCACGGCCAAGCGCATGGCGGGCGGCACGGCGATATACGAGGCTGAAGCGGCGAGCACCGCCACCAGCAGGGTGCCGCCTTCTTCGAAACCGAGTATCGAATGCCCGATGAACGTGCCGATCACGCCGCCGAGCACGGGCATCACCACGCCGAACACGGCCAACACCGCACCGACACGGCGGAATTCACCGATGCGCCGCGCCGCCTCCATGCCCATCTCCAGCAGAAACAAGCACAGCACACCCATGAATATGTCTTCGATGAAGGGTTTGATCTTGGCCATGCTTTGCGGCGCCGCCACCGCGCCGATCAGCATGGAGCCGAGCAGCAATACGACGCTGCCGTTGGTGAAAGCGTCGCGCAGAATATGCGTCAATTTACCTCTGTCATTTTCGTCACCGCTCTCCGTTCCGGCCACGGGCGCGCCTTGCCGCTGCGCCAAACGCCGGCGCGACCAAGCCGCGAGCAGCAAACCCACCACGATGGCGGGCGACTCCATCACCGCGAGCATGATGACCGGATAGGAATCGTATTCGATATGCAGACTATCGAGATACGCCACCGCGGTCAGAAAAGTGCCCGCGCTCACCGATCCGTAATGCGCGGCGATGGCCGCGGCGTTCATCGCGTCGACTTTCTTGGAGAAAACCAATATCGCGTAACCGATCA
>CAKKSB010000109.1 GCA_919903055.1 Gammaproteobacteria bacterium
CTTTTTTGTTGGATTCTTCAAGTGGCCCGGCTTAATCGCCGCCGCCGATGACCATGATGATCAATGTTCCCGACCGGGTGCTGCTGATCAAGGTCTCCAAAATGTGGGGCAGTGGCGAGGAGCAGGGTACCTGCATGATTTTTTACGACCTCACCGACGTCACCACCAGTCCGCGAGAAGAAGACCAGCGCGCCCGGCCGCGCCAGCTATTCAAACTCCCGGTCTATAAAAACAGCCGGGTGGTACTGCTGGACCTCAACGACGTCGTGCACTTCAAGGCGGAAGGACATTACACCAGCGTGTTCACCGATGAGCAGGCTTATCTGTGCAATCTGGCTTTATCCGATCTGGAATTACGCCTCGACCCCGGCAAATTCGTGCGGGTTCATCGCAGTCACATGGTCAACATCCGCTTTACCGCCGCTTTCGAGAAAGTAGATGAGCAATGTGCTCTGGTAATGCGGACTCAGGACGAGGCACGGGTTCCGGTCAGCCGCAGCAATGTGCAAAAACTCAAACTGATGTTCGGCTTGAATTGATACATTGAGATAACTCCCGCCAGGGCCGGGGTGATTACTCTTTTACCGGCTCAATCTCCGCGCGCCGCGTCATAATTCCCGCTCGATCCTCTCCTTCAAACGTCAGTCGATGAAACCGCGCGGCTCCCGCCAGTTGCGGCCGGGCTCGGCGCGACGGTAATGTTCCCGTGCCGTCCGCGGGTTTCCATTCATGCAGCTGACTTGCCATTGGCACGTCATATTCTGCCATTGGTGAAACAAGTCTATCGCCGCGGTGAATTTAAACTATGCTCTATGTAAGTTAATAACAACAACCGGCCATCAGCATAACGATAGCGGCCGGCAATACGTTTCGTGATCCCGTAGTACAACAGTAAAGGACGCTACGATGATACCGGGCACGTTCGATTATCACGCACCTGCTACCGTGGACGAAGCCATCCGGCTGCTGGGCGAACTGGGCGACGAGGCCAAGCTGCTCGCGGGCGGCCACAGTCTGCTGCCTATGATGAAACTGCGCTTCGCTTCGCCCAAACATTTGATCGATCTCAACCGCATCGGCGCGCTGAAAGGCATCCGCGAACAGAGCGGCATGATCCACATCGGCGCGATGACCACGGAAAACGAGCTGATCGCCTCCGCCTTGCTGCGCGAAAAATGTCCGTTGCTGCCGGAGGCCGCCAAATGGATATCCGATCCGCAAGTGCGCAACTGCGGCACGTTAGGCGGCGACATCGCTCACGGTGATCCGGGTAACGACCATCCCGCGGTGATGATGGCCGTTGATGCCGTGTTCGTGCTGCAAGGCCCGCGCGGTGAACGACTGATCGTGGCGGACCGATTCTTTCACGGCCTTTATTACACCGAACTCGCTCCCGACGAAATCTTGACCGAAATTCGTATTCCCGCCGTGAGCAAAGGCACGGGTTACGCTTACTGCAAACTCAAGCGCAAGACCGGCGACTTCGCCACCGCCGCCGCCGCGGTGCAATTACGGCTCGACGGCGGCGTTTGCAAAAAAATCAACATCGCCTTGACCAATGTCGCGCCGACCGCGCTCAAGGCCGGTGACGCGGAAATGTCGCTTACCGGCAAGGTGATCGACGAGGCGCTGATCGAACAGGCCGCGCGCAAGGCCATGGCGGTTTGCGATCCCGCTGAAGACCAGCGCGGCAACCGCGACTACAAAACCCACATGGCGGGGGAAATGACCCGCCGCGCGATCCGCCAGGCGCTGGCACGAGCCAAGGGGAACTGACATGGCGAAGCAACATATCGTTTTCAGTTTGAACGGGGGGGTCGTGGAAATATTGGTGGAGCCGCGCACGCTGTTGATCCACGCGCTCCGCGAAACGCTGGGCCAGACCGGCAGCCACATCGGTTGCGAGACCAGCCACTGCGGCGCTTGCACCGTGGATTTCAACGGCAAATCGGTGAAGTCCTGCACCGTGCTGGCGGTGCAGGCGGACGGTGGTGAAGTGCTCACCGTCGAAGGCCTCGCCCATAACGGCGCCTTGCACCCGGTGCAAGAAGGTTTCATGCAGGAACACGGCCTGCAATGCGGTTTTTGCACGCCGGGCATGCTGATACGCGCCTATCGTTTTCTGCAGGAAAATCCCAGTCCCACCGATGAAGACATCCGCATGGGCATGTCAGGCAATCTGTGCCGGTGCACAGGTTATCAGAACATCGTCAAAGCGGTGCAATACGCGGCGAATAAACTCCGCGCCACGCAAGGAGCATGAGTCATGGCAACCACGGCGGAGTATTTGGAACGCGAGCAAAAACTGGAAGGCATAGGCTGCGCGCGTAAACGCAAAGAAGACCCCCGTTTCATCCAAGGCAAGGGTCACTATGTCGATGACGTTCATCTTCCCGGCATGTTGTTCGGGGCCGTGGTGCGCAGCCCGCATGCCCATGCCCGCATCAAATCCATCAACAAAGAAAAGGCCCTGGCCTTGCCGGGCGTGCGCGCCGTCCTCACCGCCGAGGATCTCAAACCGCTCAAGCTGCATTGGATGCCGACCCTGGCGGGCGACGTGCAAGCAGTGCTGGCGGACGAAAAAGTCTGCTTCCAGTACCAGGAAGTCGCGATGGTCATCGCCGACGACCGTTACCTCGCCGCCGACGGCGTCGATCTCGTGGAAGTCGAATACGAGCCTTTGCCGGCGCTGGTCGATCCACACCATGCCATGGACGCCGATGCGCCCGTCATCCGCGAGGATCTGGTCGGCAAGGACGAAGCGGGCCAAGGCAAACGTGTGCACGATAATCACATCTTCCGCTGGGAGGTGGGCGATAAGGCGGCGACAGACCGGATCTTCGCTACCGCCGACGTCACCGTAAAACAAGCCGTGCTCAACCCGCGGGTCCATCCTTGCCCGCTGGAAACCTGCGGCTGCGTCGCGTCCTTCGACAAAGTGCGCGGCGAACTCACCGTCTACATCACCTCGCAGGCGCCGCACGTGGTGCGCACCGTGGTCTCGTTGCTGTCGGGTCTGCCGGAAAGCAAGATCCGCATCATCTCTCCGGACATCGGCGGCGGTTTCGGCAACAAGGTCGGCATTTATCCCGGTTATGTCGGCGCCATCGTCGCGTCGATCGTGTTCGGCCGGCCGGTGAAGTGGATCGAGAGCCGCATCGAAAATTTATCGACCACCGCGTTCGCCCGCGACTATCACATGGTCGGCGAACTCGCGGCCGACAAAAACGGCCGCATCAAGGCGCTGCGCGTCAATGTGCTGGCCGATCACGGCGCCTTCAACGCCCATGCCCAGCCCACCAAATGGCCGGCGGGTTTCTTCAGCATCTGCACCGGTTCCTACGACATTCCCGTCGCCTACGCCCGCGTGGACGGCGTCTACACCAATAAGGCGCCGGGCGGCGTCGCGTACCGCTGCTCGTTCCGCGTCACCGAGGCCGTGCATCTCATCGAGCGCATGATCGATATCCTGGCGCAGAAACTCGGCATCGACAAAGCCGAGATCCGTTTCCGCAATTTCATCAAACCCGAGCAGTTTCCGTATCACAGCGCGCTGGGCTGGGACTACGACAGCGGCGACTATCCCACCGCGCTCAAGAAAGTCCTGGAGGCGGTGAATTACCCGGCACTGCGCGAAGAACAGGCCGAGAAACGCACGCGCGGCGAGCTGATGGGTATCGGCATCTGCACCTTCACCGAAATCGTCGGCGCCGGGCCGAGCAAAAATTGCGACATCCTCGGCGTGGGCATGTTCGACAGCTGCGAGATCCGCGTTCATCCTACCGGCAGCGCCATCGCCCGCATCGGTACCATCACTCAGGGTCAAGGCCATCAGACCACCTACGCGCAAATCATCGCCACCGAACTGGGTCTGCCCTCGGAAGTGATACAAGTGGAGGAGGGCGACACCAATACCGCGCCCTACGGCCTCGGCACCTACGGTTCGCGCAGCACACCGGTGGGCGGCGCCGCCACCGCCAACGCCGCGCGCAAGCTCCGCGACAAGGCGCGTAAAATCGCCGCGCATCTCCTGGAAGTCAGCGCCGACGATCTCGACTGGGAGATCGACCGCTTCAAGGTGAAAGGCGTGCCCGGCCAGGAGAAGACCATGAAGGAAATCGCCTGGGCGGCTTATAACAACGTGCCGCCCGGCATGGAGATGGGGCTCGAGGCGGTGGAGTATTACGACCCGCCCAACTTCACTTATCCGTTCGGCGCCTATCTCTGCGTGCTCGACATCGACCGCTACACCGGTGAAACCAAGGTGCGGCGTTTCTACGCGCTCGACGACTGCGGCACCCGCATCAATCCCATGATCATCGAGGGCCAGATCCACGGCGGACTGACCGAGGCTTATGCCGTGGCGATGGGACAACTGATCGCCTTCGACGCCGGCGGCAATCTGCTCAGTAACAGCTTGATGGATTATTTTCTGCCCACCGCGGTGGAAACGCCGAAGTGGGAGACCGATTTCACGGTGACCCCTTCGCCCCATCATCCCCTGGGCGCCAAAGGCGTGGCCGAGTCGCCGCACGTAGGCGGCATTCCTTGTTTCACCAACGCGGTCAACGACGCCTTCGCCCATCTCGGCGTGACGCAGATCGATATGCCCCACACCGCCTTCAATGTCTGGAAGACCATCCATGAATTGGGCTTGGATAATCGTGCGTAGCGCTGCACTTAACCAGGCGGGTGTGTGACGCTCTCGCCTGGTTTTTTATCCGCACAGACTCCTGAGGTTAACCATGCAGGTCAAACTCGAAAAAACCTTTCCGATCGCCGCGCCGGCCGACGCGGGCTGGCGGGTATTGCAGGATATTAAAGGTGTCGCGGAATGCATGCCCGGCGCGCAGATCACCCAACAAATCGACGCCACTCATTATAAAGGACAGGTGAAGATGCGCCTCGGACCGGCCACCGCGAGTTTCAACGGCGAACTGAAAATCAAGTCTATCGACGAGGGTGAAAGAAAAATCGAGCTGTTCGGCAAGGGCAGCGATACCAGCGGCGCTTCCGCCGCCACCATGAATCTCACCGCCCAGGTGCGGGACGGCGGTGACGGTCGTTGCGAGGTGATCGGCGTCTCCGACATCACCGTCAGCGGCAAGCTGGCCAGCTTCGGCGGCCGCATGCTGACCCAGGTGTCGGAACAGATACTCAAACAATTCGGCGACAACTTCACGGCACGCGTTCTGGCATCGGCACGCGGCGCGGACACGCCGCAAACGATGGCCGCATCCGTACCGCCGCCTAAAGAATTAAACGGTGTCGCCCTGGCCTGGAATGTCGTGCTGGGATTCTTCAAGAGCCTGTTCGGCGATACCAAATCGAAGAGTGGATGAACCGGTGAACAACATGGAGCGGATGGTGATGTCGCCGAGCCACTATCCACCAGCCCTTTTGCCGTCCGCGGCGCAACCGCTGTGCGTAATCTCGCTGAGTTTATTCGCCGGGGGATACTGGCGTTCGCGGCGGATGACGCGGCCATGAACAGTCTCGCCGATTTTCAGTCCCGGCTCGAACAAGCCGCTTATATCGCGGAACCCAGCCTCGCCGCGACCTTACTGCTGTTCACCGAACTGCGCCGGCCGCTGTTGGTGGAAGGCGATGCGGGTGTCGGCAAGACCGAAATCGCCAAGGCTCTGGCTGTCCTGTTTGATTGCGCGCTGATTCGTTTGCAGTGTTATGAAGGCCTCGATGCCGGCACCGCGGTGTACGAATGGAATTACCAGCGGCAACTGCTCGCGATCAAAATCCAGGAAGCCGCGGACGCGCCTGCCGTCGAGAAGGAACGTCACATCTTCAGCAAGGATTTTCTGCTCGAGCGCCCGTTGCTCCGCGCCATCACCCAGGCGACGTCGCCGGTGCTGCTGGTCGACGAGATCGACCGTGCCGACGAGGAATTCGAAGCCTACCTTCTGGAATTGCTCTCCGATTTTCAAATCAGCATTCCCGAGCTGGGCACCATCAAGGCCACCAGCATTCCCTATGTGGTACTCACTTCCAACGGCACGCGCGAGTTGAGCGATGCGCTGCGGAGGCGCTGTCTTTATCACTACATCGACTACCCGAGTATGACCAAGGAGCTGCGCATCATTCAGCATCATCAACCGCAACTCAGCCAGCGTCTCGCCGGCCAGATCGTCGCTTTCGTGCAGGCGCTACGCGATCTCGATTTGCGCAAGAAACCGGGTATCGCCGAGACTCTCGACTGGGTGGCGGCACTGCTGAATCTCAAGCTCGACAAGCTCGACGACGATCCGACGCTAATTCTCCAGTCGCTGGTGTGCCTGCTGAAAACCAGGGAGGACCGCGATGCCGTCACCCCTGACGTGGTGGCGCGCCTGGTAGCCAACAGCCTATGAATACGCATAGCCACGATGCACGCGAGGCGGCACAAGACGAGATGGGCGAGACCTTGATCGCGCGCATCGTCGAGTTTGTCCATCTCGTGCGCGCCAATGGTTTTCAGGCCGGCATCGGCGAAACGCTTGACGCCCTGCGAGTAGCGGAGCTTTGCGCTATGACGCAGAGTGAACGTCTGCATTGGGGATTGCGCGCGCTGCTGTGCGGCAATGCCGAAGAGTGGCGGCGTTTCGATGAACTCTTCGAGGCCTATTGGCGGCCGCATTCTTATCCGCGCAGTTCGCGGGTACGGACTACGGCGGGCGCTCGGCTCGGCGGGCGCGACGGCCAGCGCCCCGCGGACACGCTCGGCGCGCCCGCCGAAATCGATCAGGCCCAGGCGGGTGATGACGACGCCGCCGGCGCGGGCGGTAGCCGCGGCGGCGCCAGCGCGCAGATTTCGACGGCACGTAATGATTTCCGTTTTTTGTCCATGCCCGCCGATGTCGCGGCCATGGAGTTACTGATACAGCGGTTGGCGCGCCGCATGCGCCGCCGGCTGCGACGGCGCTGGCAGTTGGCGCGGCAGGGTCGCCGTCTGCATCTTCGCCGCACGCTGCGCCACAGTCTGCGTTACGGCGGCACGCCGCTCGACCCGGTATACAGCCGACGGCGTCGTCAGCAACCACGTCTGATTCTGCTGATGGACGTGAGTCGTTCGATGAGCCTGTACAGCTATTTCTTTCTGCGTTTCGCGCGGGGTGTGCTCGGCGCTTTCCGCGACGCCCATGCTTTCGTCTATCACACTCACCTGGTGCCGGTGAGCGATGCCCTGCGCGGCCGCGACATCGACAAGGTCAAGGCCAAACTCGCGGTGATTTCGCTGGGCTGGGCGGGCGGCACGCGCATCGGCGAGAGCCTGCGGACCTTCAATGAACACTACGGGCGCCGACTGCTGAGCGGCCGCGCGGTGGTGATCGTGGTGAGCGACGGCCTCGACACCGGCGCGCCCGCGCTGTTGGCGGAACAACTCGCCCACATCAAACGGCACGTGCGCAAACTCATCTGGCTGAACCCGCTGCTCGGCCGCGCAGGTTATCAGCCGCTCGCGGCAGGCATGGCCGCGGCGTTGCCGCTGATCGATGTCTTCGCGCCGGTGCACAATCTGGAAACGCTGGCGGCGCTGGAACCGCGGTTGGTGAGGTTGTAGGGTGCGCCATGCGCACCAACGATGAATGGTGCGCACGGCGCACCCTACGAAGAATGGTGAACCTATGACCGAAACAGATGCAGTATTGGACAAGGCCGCGCAATTGAAGGCGAGCGGCACGCCCTTCGCGCTGGTGACGGTAGTGCGCGCCGAATCGCCGACTTCGGCCAAGCCCGGCGCCAAGGCGGTGGTCACGGTTGACGGCGAGATTGAAGGCTGGATCGGCGGTGGTTGCGCGCAGCCGGTGGTGATCAAGGTCGTCAAAGAAGTGTTGCGGGATGGTCAGGCGCGCCTGATCCGCATCAGTCCGGACCGCGATGATGGATCCATCGCCGCTGGCATCGAGGATTTCAATATGAACTGCCACAGCGGCGGCACGCTCGACATTTTCATCGATCCGGTGGTGGCGCGGCCGGCCTTGTGGATTATCGGCGCTTCACCGGCGGCGCGGGCTTTATGCATACTCGCGCGTCACACCGGTTTCGCGGTGACCGCCGCGTTTCCCGGCGCCGACCGCGAGTTGTTTCCCGAAGCCGGCAGGGTGATCGACGACTTGAACGCGCTCGCCGCCGCGGATACGCCGTCTTTCGTGGTGGTCGCGACGCAAGGTAAACGTGACGAGGAAGGATTGGAAGCGGCGCTCGCCAGCGGCGCGAATTACATCGCTTTCGTCGCCAGCCAACGCAAAGCCGAAAAACTCAGGCAGTATCTCAAGGAGCGCGGTCATGACGCCGCGCGTGTCGATGCGATTATCGCGCCGGCCGGCGTGGAGATCGGCGCCGTCACGCCGGAGGAAATCGCGCTGTCGGTGTTGGCGGGGGTGGTGCAGGCGCGCCGCGCCGGTGTCGCGGCGGCCTCTCAGCCGATGAAAAACGCCGCGCCGGTGCAGGCGGCGGGCAATTGTTGCGGCGGCGGGCAGGCGCAGCCGACCGAGGCCATTGACCCAGTGTGCGGCATGAGCGTGATGGTCGCGACGGCCGAGTATCGCAGCGTCCATGCGGACGATACCTATTACTTTTGCTGCGCCGGTTGCAAATACAATTTTGAAAAACAGCCGGGACGTTTTTTGGAAGCGAGGCTATGAGCGCGGTGTCGGGTATTTTGCTGGCAGCGGGGGAGTCCCGGCGCATGGCAGGGATTAACAAGTTGATGCTGCCGGTAGACGGCCAGCCTCTGCTACGCCGCACCATGCTCACCTTACAGGCTTCGCGGTTGACCGAACTGGTGGTGGTGCTCGGCCATGAAATGGAAAAGGCGAAGACGGCCTTGGCTGGCTTGGACGTACGCACGGTATATAACGCCGACTACCGCGCGGGCCAGATGAGTTCGGTGCATTGTGGTTTGTCGGCCTTGGTGCAGCCCTGCGATGGCGTAATGATTTGCCTCACGGATCAGCCGTTGCTCACCACGCAAGACATCGATGCGCTGATCGAACTTTACGTGCGGAGCAGCGGCGCTATTGTGGTGCCGACTTATCAGGAACGGCGCGGCAATCCCATCGTTTTGGCCGCCGCCCATCGCGAACGGATACTCGCCGACGGACGCAATCTGGGTTGCAAGAAACTGATCGAGAATCACCCGGAGCTGGTCACCACGGCGGTGATGGACAACGATCATTTCATCTTCGATTTGGATACGCCCGAGGATATCGAGCGACTGAATGTGCGTCTGGCGGAACCGCCGATGTGGACCGCCGTATCG
>CAKKSB010000110.1 GCA_919903055.1 Gammaproteobacteria bacterium
CGAGGTGTGGCATTTCATGTCGCCGGAAACCTTTGAACAATTGGCCGCCGATGCCACCGCCGTGGGTGACTCGGCCAAATGGCTCAAAGAACAGGACATGTGCATCATGACCTTGTACAACGGCGCGCCGCTTGCCGTGACGCCGCCGAACTCGGTGGTGTTGCGCGTGGTGGAAACCGATCCCGGCCTGCGTGGCGATACCGCCGGCGGCGGCGGCAAACCCGCCACCTTGGAAACCGGTGCGGTGGTGCGGGTGCCGCTGTTCATTAATGTGGGCGAGATACTCAAGATAGATACGCGTAACGGTGAATACGTGTCGCGTGCCAAGTCGTGAGTTCAACCGTGGCGGCAGGCAGGACTTAAAATGAGCGGCCCGCCATCGCGCATTCTTTTGCGATCATGAATAGTTGGCGGCCCAGCGCCGAGTTGGCGGTCCTGCGCCAGCGGGCGCAATTGCTGGCGGAGCTGCGCGACTTTTTCGCCGCGCGGGACGTGATGGAAGTGGAAACGCCGGTATTGTACGGTGCCGGCGCTACCGATCCGCAGCTCGCCAGTTTCAGTGCTGAGTATCACGGACCCGGTGCGCCGTCGGGCCGCACGCTTTATCTGCAAACCTCTCCCGAATTCACCATGAAGCGGCTGCTGGCCGCGGGCAGCGGACCGATTTATCAAATCAGCAAAGCTTTTCGCAACGGCGAGGCGGGTCGCCGCCACAATCCGGAATTCACCATGCTGGAGTGGTACCGGCCGGGCTGGGACCATCACGCGCTGATGGACGAGGTCGAGGCTCTGATCCGGCAGATTTTGGTTGCGCCGGCGGCGGCGCGAGTGAGTTACGGTGATTTGTGTTTACGGTATTTGGGCATCGACCCGCATGGCGCCGAACTGACCGAATTGCGTGATGCGGCGGCCGCGCGCGGCATCACGGCGCCCGTTGGATTGGGCGACGACCGCGACGGCTGGCTGGACTTTTTGTGGAGTCACGGTGTCGAGCCGCGATTAGGCGGTGATGGCCGGCCGGTATTCGTAATCGATTATCCGGCCTCGCTGGCGATGCTGGCCCGTTTGCGGCCCGGTTCACCCGCGGTGGCGGAACGTTTCGAACTTTATCTGCACGGCGTCGAACTGGCCAACGGTTTTCACGAACTGGCGGACGGCGGCGAGCAGCGCCGGCGTTTCGAACAAGACAACGCGCGGCGGCGCGGCGCGGGTTTGCCGGCCATGCCGTTCGATGAGCATCTTTTGGCCGCGCTGATGCATGGTCTCCCCGATTGCGGCGGGGTGGCGCTGGGCGTGGACCGTTTGTTGATGCTGCGTATCGGCGCGCAAGATATTGGCGAGGTATTGGCCTTTCCCTGGGATCGTTGTTGATCCGTTCCCGCTATATTAAATAACGCGGTAATGTCGGTTGTTTTTACGGATGGTGAATACTGAAGCGCGGTAACTTGCTCCATGCTGTTTAACATATTGTGTTCGACTGGGATTTCCTTCGCGGCATGAGGCTTGCTACATTACGAGGCGGGGGTTCATGACGCGCACGTAACGCAGGCCACAAAAATAATCATGCCTGTCCGCGTTGTGAGTGAGGCTATTGTTCTCAGCGGGGATTATCTATATTGTCATGCCAAGCACATTACACATAGGGCGGGGAAGTGCTATGGAGCGTCGGTGGACAACACGCACGCGAGTCAATTTGCCTGTTGAATTGCTGCAGGCGGGCACACACACGGAAGGGTGCCGGACTCGTGATGTCGGATTGGGCGGGGTATATCTTGAAGTGCCTTCCAACGTGAAACTCTTCGCGGAGTCGCATGTGGAACTCATCTTTAGAATGGGCGAAGGCGGTGAATTGACCAAACATCGCGTCAAGGCGCGGGTGGTGCGGGTCGGGGATGCGGGCGCGGGCATGATGTTCCGCGATTTCGACGCCTCCACCTTCCGGTCATTACAAGAGATACTGCGTTTCCGGGAAGACGCGGTGTCCTAGCTCAAGATTCGGCGTTTCATGGCAAGCCGGTTCGTTAGCGAACCGGCTTTTTGTCGTTAGCCTGCCATTTGGCGTAACAGTCGGCGCCGCAGAAATAATGTACGTATTCAGTTCCCTCATGGCCCTTGGCCACCGAGCGGGGGATATCCTTCAAGCAGACTTCGCATTGCAATAGAGGATCTTCATGTTTGTCCGGACGTTGGGTCATAGCGTCTCCTTGACTAAACCCCCCTGGATTCAGCATAGCAGTTTAATCACCGCTGGGCGGCGGGTTGGCAATGAGTGAGGCGAAGTGTTGGCCCATCCGCACTGGCGCGCCGGTGCGGATGGTGGGCGCCAGTTCCGCGCCGCCCGCGGGAAACAGCAAAATAACCGTCGAACCCATGTTGAAGCGGCCGATTTCCTCGCCCCGCGCGTAGCGGAGCGGAACGGTCCGCTTGCTGTACTCCCAGTGGCGGGGTTTGTCGCGGTGATCGACGCTCACCAATCCCGACCACACCGTTTCCATGCCCGCGACGAACATCGCCCCCACCATGATCAATGCCAAGGGGCCGCAAGCGGTATCGAAAATCATCACCAGCCGTTCGTTGCGTGCGAACAAGCCGGGAATGGTTTCCACCGTACGCGGACTGACGCTGAACAATTGACCGGGCACGTAGGTCATTTCCCGCAATTGCCCGGCGAGAGGCAGGTGGACGCGGTGGTAATCCTTGGGTGACAAATACAGGGTGGCGAAGACGCCGTCCTCGAATGAGGCTGCGTGCTCGGCGCCGCCCAGCAAGGTTTGCAAAGTGTAGTCGTGGCCCTTGGCCTGATAGAGGCGGTCTTTGGTGATGGCGCCGGCCTGGCTCACGGCGCCGTCCACCGGACAAATGATGGCGTTCGGATCGGCGGGCAAAGGCCGCGCCTCCGGGCGCAAGGCGCGGGTAAAAAAGGTGTTGAAGTCGGGATAGGCCTCGAGATCGGGCTGTGCCGCGATGCTCATGTCCACCCCATAGCGGCGGATGAACCAGTTGATCTGCCAGCGTTTGAACCACGGCGCGCGTACCCGGGTGGCGCGGTACATCAAACGGGTGAGCCGGCCGTGGGGGGCGAGGTACTGATCCAGCGCCGCAAGGCGATTGTCCCGCTGCCGAGGCGAGAGGCTGCCGCTGGTCGGCGGCGATATGGGTGGTTTATTCATGCGTCACTGCGTAAATAGCTATCGAGGAACCGGGCGGGTGTTGAAATCGCCGCTGGCGCAAAGCGCGTCATCTTAACGCAGAACCGGGGTGGTGGACACCCACCGTCCCCCTCGTCCTTAAGTCTGGGCCGGCGTTGGCGGTATGATCCCGCCGCGCTGGGTGGGGGCGTGTTCATGCAGTGCGCCATCCCCTCAACTGGAGGGCGATGAAGAATGCCATCCTTGATGGTCGATGGGTTGACATGACGGTGCGATCGCCATTTCATAATGTTTTGCGGGGGGGATGAGGATGGAGTTGACGGCGCTGGCGGAAAAAGTGGGTGAAGACCTGATGCGACAGGGCCTGCAATTGGCCGTCGCGGAGTCCTGTACCGGCGGCGGAGTGGCTTATTCGGTGACCGCGGTCGTGGGTAGCTCGCGGTGGTTCGAGCGTGGCTATACCACCTACAGCAACGCCGCCAAAATGGAAATGCTGGGGGTGCAAGCCTCTACTCTCGACCGCTACGGCGCGGTAAGCGAGGCGACGGTGCGGGAAATGGCCGAGGGTGCACTCGCGCGCAGCCACGCCCAGGTGACGGTGGCGATCACCGGTATCGCGGGACCGGGTGGCGGCAGTCTGGAAAAACCGGTGGGCAGCGTATGGCTGGCTTGGAGCAAACTGGGCCGACCGACCCGAACCCGGTTGGCCCATTTCCTGGGTGATCGCGACGCCGTCCGCCGCCAGGCGGTGGAGGCGGCGCTGCGGGGCGTGCTGGATTTATTGAGTGATGGCGATTGAACGCGCCGGTCTCTTTTTTGCGTTGTGGCCCGATGAAGCGCAACGGACCGCCCGCGCTGAACGATTGCCCAAGAGCTAGGGTCGGCGAGTGATCCCCGCCAATTTTCATATCACCCTGGTGTTTGTCGGCGCCGTCGCCGCCGAGGCGCGCCAAGCCTTGGAAGACGCGGCGGCGCGGATCGCCGCGCGGTCTTTTGTGTTGACCCTGGACCACTTCGGTTATTGGCGCAAGCCGCAGATATTCATGGGTGAGTAGTCGAGCGACGCCACCGGCATTGCTTGGACTGGTTGAACAGTTACAGCGGGCCGCTTCGGCCCGCGGCTTGAGCGTAGGCAGCCGTCCCTATCAGCCCCTTCTCACCCTGCGTCGCAAAGTACGGCGTCCGCCACGGGAATTGCCGGAGTTCGTCCCTCTCGCGTGGCCGGTGGCGGGTTTCCACTTGGTGGAATCGCAGTCAACCCCCGCGGGGGTGCGCTACGAGGTGCGGCGTGCTGGGCCCTGAGCGATGGTGCGGACAGTACATCGGGAGCGCATTCTGTGGAATAATTGCCCCCTTATGACGCCCGGGCGGCTGAGTTGAAATCAATCACAGAATAGGGGATAGGCGATGGATGCGAACAAATCAAAGGCATTGAGCGCGGCGCTCAGCCAGATCGAGCGTCAATTCGGCAAAGGTTCGGTGATGCGCATGGGCGATGCCGGCGCGGTGAAAGATGTCGAGGCCATTTCCACCGGTTCGCTGTCATTGGACATTGCCTTGGGGATAGGCGGTCTGCCGCGCGGCCGGGTGGTCGAGATTTACGGACCGGAATCGTCCGGTAAAACCACCCTGACCTTGCAGGTGATCGCCGAAGTGCAAAAACTGGGCGGCACCGCCGCCTTCGTCGATGCCGAACACGCCCTCGATCCCAACTATGCGCGCAAGCTCGGCGTCAATGTCGATGACCTGCTGGTCTCCCAGCCCGACACCGGCGAGCAGGCACTGGAGATCACCGACATGCTGGTGCGCTCCAGCGCGGTGGACGTGGTGGTGATCGACTCGGTGGCGGCGCTGACCCCGAAAGCGGAGATCGACGGCGAGATGGGCGATTCCCATGTCGGCTTGCAGGCGCGGCTGATGTCGCAGGCGCTGCGCAAACTTACCGCCAATATCAAACGTTCCAACACCCTGGTAATTTTCATCAACCAGATCCGCATGAAGATCGGCGTGATGTTCGGCAGCCCGGAAACCACCACCGGCGGCAACGCGCTGAAGTTCTACGCCTCGGTCCGGCTCGACATCCGCCGCATCGGCGCCATCAAAAAAGGCGAAGAGGTGATCGGCAACGAGACTCGCGTCAAAGTGGTGAAGAACAAAGTCGCGCCGCCTTTCAAGCAAGCGGAATTCGAAATCCTCTACGGCGAGGGCATCTCGCGCGAAGGCGAGATCATCGATCTGGGTTCGCAGGCCGGCATCATCGACAAGTCCGGCGCCTGGTATTCCTACAACGGCACGCGCATCGGCCAAGGCAAGGATAATGTCCGCACCTATCTGAAGGAACATCCCGCGGTGGCCCGCGAGATCGAAGCGCAGATCCGCGCCAAATCCTTAGCGGTGATCACCACCACCGAGGACAGGACCGAGGAGGCCGCCGAGGTTGAGCTTGGCTGAAGCCGGTACGGACGCCGATGCGAAAGTGGTGCGGACGGCGGCGCTGAATTTACTGGCCCGCCGCGAGCACAGCCGCCGGGAATTGGCGCACAAGCTCGCAGTGAAGGGCCATGCCGCGGTTTTGGTGGATCAGGTGTTGTCTTCCCTCGAAGAGGCCGGTTACCTTAGCGATACGCGTTTCGCCGAGGCCTATGTGCGTGTGCGCAGTGAGCGGGGTTATGGCCCGCTGCGCATCCGCGCTGAACTTCGCGAGCGCGGCGTGGCTGACGCGCTCATCGCCGCCAGTCTCGCGCCCTACCAGGAGGCATGGCTGACGGCGTTGGCGCGTGTCCAGGCCAAACGTTTTGGACGGCCCGGCGATTTCACCCAGCGGGCGCGGCAGACGCGATTTTTTCAGGCGCGCGGCTACACTCTGGAACAGATCAATGCGGTACTGGCCGGCGGCAAGGCACGGGCGTGACCCGGTCTGCGCGCCAATAAGGATGAGTGGCAAAGAGAAAAGAACCTAATGATCAGTAGCGCAGAATTACGCAGCCAATTTCTCGAGTTTTTTCGCGGTCACGGCCATGAAGTGGTACCGAGCAGCAGCTTGATACCGGCCGATGATCCCACCTTGTTGTTCACCAATGCCGGCATGGTGCAGTTCAAAGATGTGTTTCTCGGCGCGGAAAAACGGCCTTACGTACGCGCGGCGAGTTCGCAGCGCTGCGTGCGCGCCGGCGGCAAGCACAACGATCTGGAAAACGTCGGTTACACCGCGCGTCATCACACCTTCTTCGAAATGCTCGGCAATTTCAGCTTCGGTGATTATTTCAAGCGCGACGCCATCACCTATGCCTGGCAATTTCTTACCGAAATCTTGAAACTACCCCCTGAAAAATTATGGGTCACGGTGTATGCCACCGACGATGAGGCGTACGCGATCTGGACCCGGGAAATCGGCATTCCGCTGGATCGCATCACCCGCATCGGCGACAAGCCGGGCGGCGGCTCCGACAATTTCTGGCAAATGGGCGACACCGGCCCCTGCGGCCCGTGCACCGAACTGTTTTACGATCACGGCCCCCGCATCGCCGGCGGACCGCCGGGCAGCGCCGATGAAGACGGTGACCGCTACATCGAGATCTGGAATCTGGTGTTCATGCAATACAACCGCGCCAGCGACGGTACGCTGACGCCGTTGCCCAAGCCGTCGGTGGATACCGGCATGGGTTTAGAACGTCTCGCTGCGGTGATGCAAGGCGTGCACAGCAATTACGACATCGACTTGTTCCGTGCGCTGGTCCGCGCCGCCGCCGATCTGGCCGGGGTGAAAGACACCGATAATAATTCGCTGCGGGTCATCGCCGATCACATCCGCTCCTGCGCGTTTTTAATCACCGACGGCGTGACGCCCTCCAACGAAGGCCGCGGTTATGTCTTGCGGCGCATCATCCGCCGCGCGGTGCGTCACGGCCATGGCCTCGGACTCAAGGAACCGTTTTTCTACAAATTGGTGGCGCCGCTCGTGAAGGAAATGGGCGCGGCCTATCCGGAACTGGTGCGCGCTCAGCCGCAAGTGGAACGCGCCCTGCAACGCGAAGAGGAACGTTTCCGCGAAACCCTCGACGAGGGCATGAAGATTTTGCAGCACGAAATGGCGTCGTTGCGGAGCAAGGTCATTCCCGGCGAAACCGCGTTCCGCCTCTACGATACCTATGGTTTTCCAGTGGACCTCACCGCCGACTTCGCCAAGTCGCACGGCTTGGAAGTGGACATGGCGGGTTTCGAGCAGGCCATGGAAGCGCAGCGCGAACGGGCGCGCGCCGCCAGTCAGTTCGGCGTGGACTACAGCACCTCCAGCGTGGTGAAAGGCCATACCCGGTTCACCGGCTACGACGGTATCCGGGATCAAGCGCAGGTGACCGGCTTGTACCGCAACGGCGAGCCGGTGAACGATTTGCCCGCCGGCGCGGAAGGCATGGTGATATTGGATCGCACGCCGTTTTACGCCGAGTCCGGCGGACAGGCCGGTGATCGCGGCATGCTGCGCGGGACGCAGTGCGAGTTCGAGGTGCGCGACACGCAAAAAGTCGGCGAAGGTGCGCATGGACATGTGGGTGTGCTGACGCGCGGGAGTCTGCGGGTGGGCGATACACTGTCGGCTGAAGTGGACGAGGCGGCGCGACTAGCGACGGCGCTCAATCATTCGGCGACACATTTATTACACGCCGCCTTGCGCAAGGTGTTGGGCGATCACGTCGCGCAAAAGGGTTCGCTGGTCAACGCCGAGCGCTTGCGTTTCGATTTCTCGCATTTCGCGCCGTTGAGTCGTGATGAGTTGCTGCGGATCGAACGGCTGGTCAACGGCCAGATTCGCGCCAACGCGCCGGTGGAAACCAAGCTGATGGCCTTCGACGAGGCGCGCGCCTCCGGCGCGATGGCGTTGTTCGGCGAGAAATACGGCGACGAGGTGCGGGTGTTGCGCATCGGCGATTTCTCCACGGAATTGTGCGGCGGCACGCATGCCGGCCGCGCCGGGGACATCGGCCTGTTCAAAATTTTGTACGAGACCGGCATCGCCTCCGGCGTGCGGCGTATCGAGGCCTTGACCGGCGCGACGGCGGTGGCCGCGGTCGAGGCGGCGGAAGAGATGCTGGGCCGGGTGGCGGGCCTGGTGAAAGGCGGTCGCGACGAGGTCGAGGAAAAAGTGCAGCAGCTCATCGAGCGTGGTCGCAAGCTGGAAAAAGAATTGGATCAACTGAAGGGCAAACTCGCCAGCAGCCAAGGCTCCGATCTCGCGTCGCAGGCCACCGAGGTGGCGGGCGTGAAGGTGTTGGCGGCACGCCTCGACGGCGCCGATTCCAAGGCGCTGCGCGATACCGTCGATCAATTGAAGAATAAATTGGGTTCGGCGGTGGTGGTGCTGGCGGCGGTGAGCGGTGATAAGGTGAGTCTGGTGGCCGGCGTCACGGCGGACGCCATGCAAAAGGTCAAGGCCGGCGAGCTGGTGAACAGCGTGGCGCAGCAGGTCGGCGGCAAGGGCGGCGGCCGGGCGGACATGGCCCAGGCCGGCGGCACCGATCCCAGCGGGCTCGACGCCGCGCTGGCGGCCGTGCCCGCCTGGGTAGGCCAACGTCTGGCGTGAACGATTTGTCAGGTATTGTTTTTTAAATTAACGGGCGGCGGGTAACCGAAATTCAAGATGGCATTGATCGTACAAAAATACGGGGGCACGTCGGTGGGTAGCCCCGAACGCATCCGGCATGTCGCGGAAAAAGTGTCGGCCGCGCGCCAGCGGGGCGACGACGTGGTGGTGGTGGTGTCGGCGATGAGCGGTGAAACCGATCGTTTGGTGGGCTTGGCCCATCAGCTCGCTCCGCGTCCCGAACCCCGCGAGCTGGACGTGCTGTTGTCCACCGGCGAGCAGGTCACTATCGCGCTGTTGAGCATCGCCCTGCAGAAACTCGGGTGCGCGGCGCGTTCGTATACCGGTGCGCAGGTGCGCATCCTCACCGACAACGCCTTCAACAAGGCGCGCATCCGCGACATCGACGAGGCGGCGGTGCGCAAGGACCTCAGCGCCGGACGGGTGGTGGTGGTGGCCGGTTTCCAGGGTGTGGATGAAGACGGCAATATCACCACCCTGGGCCGCGGTGGTTCCGACACCACCGCCGTCGCGCTGGCCGCCGCCTTGAAGGCCGATGAATGCCAGATCTACACCGACGTGGATGGGGTGTATACCACCGATCCGCGCGTCGTGCCGCAGGCGCGCCGCCTCGCCCGCATCACCTTCGAGGAGATGCTGGAGATGGCCAGTCTGGGTTCGAAGGTGTTGCAGATCCGTTCGGTGGAATTCGCCGGAAAATACAATGTCCCCTTGCGTGTCCTGTCCAGCTTTCAAGAGGGCGAGGGCACGTTGATCAGTTTTGAGGAATCCCAGATGGAACAGCCTGTCATTTCGGGTATCGCGTTCAATCGCGATGAAGCCAAGATCACCGTGGTCGGGGTGCCGGACCAGCCGGGCGTGGCCTACGGCATTTTGGGGCCGATCGCCAACGCCAATATCGAAGTGGATATGATCGTCCAAAACGTGGCGGCGGATGCCACTACGGATTTCACGTTCACCGTTCACCGCCGTGATTACAGCCAGGCGATCGACATTCTGCGCGACGTGGCCAGCGGCATGGGTGCGCGCGAACTGACCGGCGATAATAAAATCGTGAAGATATCCATCGTCGGGGTGGGCATGCGTTCCCACGCCGGTATCGCCAGCAAAATGTTTCAAACCCTCTCCAAGGAAGGGATCAATATTCGCATGATCTCCACTTCGGAGATTAAGGTTTCGGTGGTTGTGGACGAAAAATACCTCGAGCTTGGCGTGCGGGCGCTGCACGACGCCTTCGAGCTTGAACGAGCACCGAAATAGCAAACTTCCGGGTCATCATCGCGTCCAAGCTTGGGTGAAGTGGGTTTTTTAGGTGATGCCAAGGCTGTTTTCCCCGGCCGCTTGTTGAGGATAATCTGTAAAACAGTGTGTTAGAGGAAGAATTACAGTTTCGAAATGGCGGGCCGATAGAAAAAACAGTGAGCCATGTAACGAGTGTATTGAGGCTTCCACCTGGAATAACGACTATGGTGACTGACCGAACAAGGAGACGAGATCATGCTGATTTTAACCCGGCGTGTGGGTGAGACGCTGATCATCGGGGATGATATTACAGTGACGGTGCTGGGCGTGAAGGGCAACCAAGTCCGTATTGGTGTGAACGCGCCTAAACACGTTTCTGTTCACCGCGAAGAGATCTACGAGCGCATTCAGAAAGAAAAAGAAGCCCAGGGCCATTCAGGAAGTGATGATCTGGATTCAGGCACGGGTGGCGTCAAGGCGCACACCGGCTAGCGCGATCACCAAAATCGTAAATACATTTTGCGATTACCGAGCTGATTAGGTATCCTTTTGCCGGGTTCAGACTTGGCGGGGATAAGGGGAAGTGCCCCGACTGCCATGAGAGCGAATCCCCACCGACGCATCGAGATTAACGCGTGAGGTGGTGAGGATTCACTCTTTTATTTTTTTGAATGCTCACCGTAGGGCAACATCAGATTTAAGTCGACGTTGGAGAGATGGCCGAGTGGTCGAAGGCGCTCCCCTGCTAAGGGAGTATGGGGTCAAAAGCTCCATCGAGGGTTCGAATCCCTCTCTCTCCGCCATATTTTTTGTAACAACTCGTGTGCGGCGAAATAGCGGTAACTAACAACGCCAGCTCCCACATTTTGTCTAACCACTATTCTCTATGTTTTTACGCGCCCAGCGTCGGACGATGAGTTTGAGTGTCTGATCGCGGTTACGAGTCCGTGCCCCTCCGTCCGCTAAACGTGTACACGAGTAGTTTCTCTGCGCGTGGCTTATCTTTAGAAAAAAGCTCGGTGTCAAAAAGCGCGGTGTCGCTACCATCCATGCGATGAAGGGTAAGTTGCGCTGTATTTCGTATAGCACGATTGGCCGGTCGCCATTAATGCATAGGTGGATCTCGTCCAATTCTCGGGCCGTGTTCGTCGACGAAGTTCGCATGCCACCCGTTTGTGAAATAACAAATACCCTTACAAAAGCGTCGGGGTTACTTACATAGAAATAAATAAGTATTGCTAGCCTCTTGAAAATATTAATTTAACTTTACTGGCACGGACCATGCCTCATGTTGTGGACAAGTCGTAATGTAGGAAATAGTTATGTTAATTAAATCATTGTTTAGCAGGCTGTTTACAGCCATTGCCTTGATGGGTTTCGTTTCGTCGGTACAAGCCACGGTGATTAACTTCGATATCGCCGGCGCCCCCGGGTCATCGGTCGGCGCCACCATACCATCAAGTTTTTGTTTTGGTTGTTCGGTCAGTACCACCTTAAATCCGGGATTGAATAGCGTCGCTTTCACACTCAATCCGGGCGAAAGTCAGACTTTCGATTTCTTTAAAATTAAGGTGAAGGGATTTGGCGCGGCCGCGGTCGACGTCAATGCCATACTGGGTTTTGATCTGCCCACGACCCCTGGGGTGCTGAGCCAGGGTTCCGGCGGTTACGTGACCATTTTTGGAGTAGTCAGTGCGGGTTCATTAACCTGGATAGATCCCGCGCCCATCACCCTGCTTGATGGTTCGCAGTTCAGCGTGGAATTTTCCGACATCAACGCGTTTGGACTGGGTAATACCGCTCGGGTGACCGCTACCATCACGGCACTGCAACCGGTGACGCCAACTACCAATGCGGTGCCGGAACCTACGTCCGTGGCTTTGCTGGGGCTGGGTTTGATCGGTCTGCTGGTAGCCCGCCGAAGACTATCGCCGAGTTTATTATTATCCCATTGAGATCCATGGAGGCGGCCGAGTGCGGTTATACTCGCCGCCGCCTACGCGGGACGAGCTGTATCGTAAAGTCCCCCGCCTATCCGGCCAGAAGTTAGCGCCAGTACCGTTGCTCATGCTCTGAGGACACGAGCCGGAAAATCCCGGTGAATAGAGAGGGACGTCAAATGCGACTCAGGCTGCCGGTGTGAGTCGCAGACTGCCAGAGGCAGAATTTTTCGCCATGAATTCTTGACACTACGCCGCCGCAACTGGATAATCCGCAACCTTCTAAAGCAGTATGCGCCCGTAGCTCAGTTGGATAGAGTACCAGGCTACGAACTTGGTGGTCGGGAGTTCGAATCTCTCCGGGCGCGCCATCTAAAAAAGGCTTAGGTTATTACACCTAGGCCTTTTGCATTTCAGGGAACTCACTTCTTCCAGCTTCACCCGCCTGATGAGTTGATGCGGTCTTGGCATTTGTCCTTGCGCGGATAAAACCTGTCCGCATGAATAGCCGGTTCGCGCCATGGCCATGCGCTACTCGCTAGCGTCTACCCATGCTCCGGTTTCGCGAAATAGCGTCGCTTCTAAACCAGCTA
The DNA here is from genome assembly GCA_919903055.1 of Gammaproteobacteria bacterium. GTDB lineage: Bacteria > Pseudomonadota > Gammaproteobacteria > DRLM01 > DRLM01 > CAKKSB01. The sequence goes on from CAKKSB010000110.1 coordinate 12,524, forward strand.
TAAAAATAAGGTTGTATCGGCATGTCGGAAGACGCGCCAGTGACATCAGCGATGTTCAGCTAACGAATTCGACGTGTAATCGGCCATTTGCCACCTTTTATTCACCCGTTGACTATACTTGCCAGTAATGCGTGACGGATAGGCTGTGAAAGTGGGCGGCGGCTAGGGGGTTGGCTGTACTGTAAATACCCCAGCACAGGAGAACGGATGTTACGGTGGTGGCTCCTGCTCATGGTAGGCAACGCGGTATTTACCGGGTTCGCGCATGCTCAAAATACCGAAATCAAAATCGGCGTGCTGTCATTTCACGGCGAGGAAAGCGTGCTGGAGAATTGGACTGTCACCGCTGATTATCTCAGCGGCGCGGTGGCGGGCCGCCACTTCACCATCCACCCACTCAATCTTGATCAAGTACGGCAAGCCGTGGTCGAGGAGACCATGGATTTCGTCATCACCAATCCCAGTCAATATGTCAGCCTGGAAGCCGAGCAGGGCGCCTCGCGTATCGCCACCGTGCTGTGGCGGCATCGGCCGATCGAAGACCGTTATGGCGCGGTCATCATCGTCCGCGCCGACAGCCCCATCAGGCAGTTGTCGGAATTGCGCGGACGTACGTTCATGGGTCTGGCGGCCGCTGCCTTCGGCGGCTTTCAAATGGCTTGGCGGGAAATGCTGAAAGCAGGTGTTGACCCGTACCGGCAGCTCGGCAAGCTGCGTTTCTCCGAAACATCGCAAGACGTGATCGTCTACGCGGTGCGCGATGGCGATGTGGACGCCGGCACCGTCTCGTCATCGGTGTTCACGGACATGCTCGAGGCGGGCAAAATAAATACCGCTGAATTTCGCATCTTAAATGCCCGGCGGTTTCCGGAGTTCGCTTTTTCTCTCAGCACTCCGCTTTATCCGGAATGGCCTTTCGCCAAATTGCGGAAAACCTCCGACAGCCTGGCGATCGACGTGGCCACCGCCTTGTTCCGCATGCCAGTCCGCATGGAAACCGGCTTGAAGACGTCCGCTATAGGCTGGACCGTGCCGCTGGATTATCAACCCGTGCATGAACTGTTGCGTGAATTACATCTGCCGCCGTATGGCGACCGCCGCAAGCCCACGCTGGCCGAGGTGGCGGAACATTATTGGCCTTGGCTGCTGGTATTAGGCGGGGTGTTGCTGATCATGGCGGCCGCCAATCTGTGGAGCAGGCGCACGGTGAACATGCGCACCGCCGAATTGAACCGGGCCCATCATTCATTGCGGAGTGAAATTGATGCGCGCCATAAAACCGAGGATTCCTTGCGGGAGAGCCAGCGTTTGTTCACTACTCTGATGAGCAATCTGCCCGGCGTGGTATACCGCTGCAGCAACGACCGTCAGCGCACCTTGTCGTTCATCAGCGAGGGTGTCGCGGCGTTGACCGGCTATCAGCGCGCCGAGCTGGAGGGCAATCAGCGCGTCGCCTTCGGTGAAATGATTCATCCGGAAGATCGGGAGCGGGTGTGGGAAGAAGTGCAATCCGGCGTGCGCGAGGGACGGCCTTTCCAGTTGGTTTATCGGATCGCCACGGCCGTCGGCGATGAGCGCTGGGTGTGGGAGCAGGGGCGGGGTCCGGCGGTGAGCGGCAATGAAAAAGATGTTTTGGAAGGGTACATCACCGACATCAGCGCCTTGAAACAGTCCGAAGCCGCTTTGCGTTCCATCGTACACGGAACCGCCTCGGTGGTGGGCGATCAGTTTTTTCAAGTACTGGTGCGCGAATTGGCTTCAGTGCTGCGGGTACGCTGGGCCTTCGTCTGCGAAATCATTTCCCCGGAAAAAATGCGCAACATCGCCCTGTGGGACGACGGCCGCTACAGCGAAGCTTTTGAATTCACCCCTACCGGCACGCCCGCGGAACGGGTAGTGGGCTGGGGATTGGTGTATTACCCGAGCGATGTGGCGCGTTTGTTTCCCCATGATCCGTGGCTGGGCGAGCATCGCGTCGAGAGTTACCTAGCGATTCCCTTGTTCGATTCTTCCGGTTTGCCACTCGGCCATCTCGGCGTGATGCATGACGGACCGATGCACGAAGAATTGCCGGCGCGCACCTTGCTGCAGGTCTTCGCGTCGCGGGCGGGCGCCGAGCTGGAGAGAAAAAGAGCCGAAGTAGATAAAAGCCGCCTCACTAACCATCTCCGCCTGTTGCTGGACGCCACCGACGAAGGAATTTACGGCGTGGATTTGCAAGGACGCTGTACTTTCATCAACCGGGCGGCGGCGCGTCTAATCGGTTATACACCGGTCAACGTGCTCGGCAAGAACATGCATGATCTGATTCATCACACCCACGACGGCGGTGGTGATTATGCCGCGTGGGATTGTCCGATCTGCGAGGTCATGCGCAGCGGTTTGGGTTCACGGGTGAATGACGAAGTATTCTGGCGCCGCGACGGCCGCTCCTTTCCGGTGGAGTATTCAACTTATCCGATTCGTGAAAACGGCAATATTACCGGCGCGGTGGTGATTTTCTCCGACATCAGCCGGCGGCGCGAAGCCGAGGTGGAATTGCGCAAACACGCCACCGCGGTGGAACAGAGCACCACCGCGGTAATGATCACCGACGTCAACGGCAACATCGACTATGTCAATCCGCGCTTTTCGCAAATCAGCGGGTATTCGGCGCAAGAAGTGATGGGGCGCAACCGCGGCGTGCTTCGTCCCGACGACGCCAGTGCGCAACAATACGAAGTCGATCAGCAGGATTTATGGAATCACGGCGAATGGCGCGGCGAAATACAGAATAAAAAGAAAAACGGCGATCCTTATTGGGTGAGGCAAGTCATTTCCGCGGTGCGTAACCGCGAAGGCCGAGTGACGCATTATCTGATCCTGGAGGAAGACATCACCGAATGGAAACATGTCGAGGCGGAACGTAATGAGGCCGAGAATATGGTGTGGCGCCTGGGACGCATCCTTGATCAGTCTTTCGATGAAATTTACGTGATCGGCGCCGATGATTTGCTTTTCGTGCAAGTCAACAGAGGTGCCATCAATAATCTGGGCTATACCCTCGGCGACCTCGAACAGATGACGCCGCTGGATCTATTGCCCGACTACGACATGGCCGGTTTTTTGGCTGAATTAGCGCCGCTGCGCACGGCGGCGGTCGATCATCTCATCCTGGAAACCGAACATCGCCGCAAGGACGGCACGGTTTATCCCATTGAATTACGCATTCAGTATTCCAAACTTGAAGAGGCGCCGCTGTTCGTGGTGATCGCGCAAGACATCACCGCCCGCAAACTGGCTGAGGAGGCGCTTAAGAAAAGTGAGGCCAGCCTCGCGGCGGCGCAGCGGATCGCCCATTTGGGCAATTGGGATTGGGACATCATACAGGACAAGCTCTATTGGTCCGAAGAGGTGTACATGATGTTCGGCCTGGAGCCGCACAGTTTCATCCCGAGTTATGCGGCGTTCATCGGACGGGTGCATGTCGATGATCGGCGACAGGTAGAGGACGCGGTGCGCGCCTCGTTCGATAACGGGGAACGTTACGACATCGAACATCGGGTGATTTTGCCGGACGGCCGAGAACGCATCGTGCACGCCCAGGGCGAAGTGGTGTGCAATATGGAAAACGAACCAGTGCGGATGCTGGGTACCGTGCAGGATATTACCGCCCGCAAGCGCGCCGAAGAACGGCTCAATTTCCTGGCTTTTTACGATGATCTGACCAGTCTGCCCAATCGAGTGTTGTTTCATGACCGGCTGCGGCAGGCTTTGCTGGAGGCGGGCCGCCATCAACGTATCGTCGCGGTGATGTTCATGGATCTCGATCGCTTCAAGAACATTAACGACAGCATGGGCCATGAGGCCGGTGATTTATTGCTGAAAGCGGTGGCGGCGCGGTTGAGCGCGTCGGTGCGCGAAGGCGATACCGTCGCGCGCTTGGGCGGCGACGAGTTTACGGTGGTACTGAATGTCATCGAACGGGTGCAGGATGCCGCCAAAGTGGCGAACAAAATTTTGCGGAGTTTCCAAAATCCGTTCCTCATCCAAGGCCACGAGCTGTTCATCACCGCCAGTCTGGGCATTACGCTTTATCCGCATGATGACGAAGAGATCCACGGCCTGCTCAAAAATGCCGATACCGCGATGTACCACGCCAAGGAACAAGGTAGAAACAACTATCAGTTTTATTCCTCGGAAATGAGCGCGACCGCCTACGAAAGGCTGGTGATGGAAACCAATTTGCGCCAAGCCCTCGACCGCGGTGAATTCGTCTTGTACTACCAGCCGCAGGTGGGATTGGAGAACGGCAACGTGGCGGGCGTGGAGGCCTTGATCCGCTGGCAGCATCCCGAATTGGGGTTGGTGTTGCCGTATAAATTCATTCCGCTCGCCGAGGAGACCGGGCTGATCGTGCTCATCACCGAGTGGGCTTTGCACGAGGCTTGTCGGCAATTGCGCATCTGGCAGGACAACGGACTGGGCGAGCTGCGGATCAGCGTCAATATTTCCAGCCATTATTTCAATTGAACCGAAGGCTTTCCTTAATTTCTTTA
>CAKKSB010000111.1 GCA_919903055.1 Gammaproteobacteria bacterium
CAGCGCGTCGCGGCTGCGCGTGAGGCGATTGAACAGGGTGGACTTGCCCACGTTGGGCCGCCCGACCAGGGTGATCACCGGCTTCATAACTGTGGACATGGCGTTGCGGTACTCAAATGACCTGCGGTAATACCGCCGTCTTAACGGCGGGCACGCAAGGCGGTAATGGTGCCATCGGCGCCGACCGCGTAAAGCAGATCATCCGCCACCAGCGGCGTGCCGACCACGCCTCGGTCGCTGATGTGGTAGCGCCCGGCGAGATGGCCGTCGCTGCGGGCCAGCCAGTGCAGATACCCTTCCACATCGGCCACCACCAGATAATCGCCGAACACCACCGGCGCCGACACGGCACGGTAGTGCAATTGTTCCTGCTTCCACAACGCCGAACCGCTGCGGCGATCCAGCGCCCAGAGCCGGCCTTCCTCGTCGCACACGTAAATATTGTCGTTATCGTAAGCCAGGTCGGTGTAAGTCGACACTTCGCGCGGCCAGAGCACGCGGCCATTACTGCGCGACACCGCGGTGACCCGGCCGTGATAGGCCGCGGCGTACACCGTGTCGTCGAGCGGCAGCGGCCGCGCGTCGACGTCAACCATCCGCTCCAATTCGGAACGGCCTTGCGGCTGGGCCACCACGGTTTCCCACTGCACCGCGCCGTCGCGCAGCGACAAGGCCAGCAACTTGCCGTTGGCGAAGCCGGCGTAGACCACGCCGTCGGTGATTACCGCGGCGCCGATGCCGCGCAACGTCAGGCTCGGCACCGGCCGCTCCACCACCCAGCGCTGCACGCCGTCATGCAGATTCAAGGCGGCGATTTTGCCGTCGCCGGCGCGAATCACCACCATGTCCTCGCCGGCCGCCGGCGGGGCCAGCACTTCGCTGGACACCGAGGTACGCCACACCGGCGCACCGTCTTTTTGCGACAGCGCCAGCACCTCGGCCTGCCGCGTGCCCAATAACAGCACTTCGCCGGCAGCAGTAATGCCGGCGCTGATTTCACCGCCGAGACGCCGCTCCCACAGCAATTTGCCGCCGCGCGCCTGGTACGCGCGCAGCCAGTGCTTGCCATCGACCACGAACAATTTTTCACCCACCAGCACCGGCCGCACATCGCCTTGCGGTGCCGCGTCCCACGCGCCCATCGGTTTGGACCACGCGGATTTGATGGTGAGTTCTTTAGTGAAAGTGGCCAACGGCGCCGGCTTGCCACTCTCCGGCGTCGATGCGCACGCCCCGAGCAGCAAGGCGGTCAACGCGAGACCAGCCGCGCGTTTCAAGATGTTTTCGCTCCGCCGAGGGCCGACATTTTCATCTGCAAGCGCTCGTGTTCGCCACCCTCGGGCTCGCCGGCCAAGGCCGCGGCGTAAGCGGTACGCGCCTCATCGAGCCGATTCAAGCTCACCAGAATATCGCCTTTCAATTCCTGCATCGGCACCGTGTAGGCTTTTTCATCCACGGCCTGCATGGTACTCAACGCCGCCGCGCCGTCACCGGCGGCCAACAATACCCGCGCCAAGCGCAAGCGCGCCACATCCTGCAGCGAGGGAAGACCGGCGTTGTCGATCACCCACTGCAAATATTTCTTGGCGCCGTCTTGATCGTTGTCGTCCATCTTGAGCTTGGCCAGCACCAGGGCGGTGAGCGCCGCGTAGGGACTGCCGCGGTTCTCCTCCAACAACCGCGCGCCGCGATCGACGGCCGCGGCCTTTTCACCGCGCTGCAAATCGGCCAGCACTTGTTCGTATTGATCCTCGGCCAGCAGCGTCTGATTGTTTTTATGGTCGATCCACAGCCGTCCGCCGATCAGCACCAGCACGCCGATGGTCACGCCCGCCAGTATCGATTTGCCGTTGTTGCGCCACCAACGTTTTACGGCTTCAACTTGTTCCTGTTCCGATGAATAACCTTCCACGGTCTTTTCCTCGTTCTAAAAATTCAATGATTGCGATTGCACATGGGAACCTGTCCCTTGTTTAAGTCCGCATCAGCAGGCGCGGCAAATCCGCCGCCGCACAACCGGTCAAGGTCCGCACTAAATCCTGCCACGCCCAGGTATGCTGCGGCGCGTCTTCGCGCAGCGCTTTGACCCCCACGCTGGCCTGAGCCGCTTCTTCATCACCGACTACCAGCGCGAAGACCGCGCCGCTTTTGTCGGCGCGTTTGAGCTGCGATTTGAAACTGCCGCCACCGCAGTTGACCAGCAGGGTCAAGGCCGGATTAGCGTCGCGCAATTGTTCGGCCCACAACAAACCGACCCGCTCGGCTTCGTTGCCCACTACCGCCAAAAATAAATCCGGCGCGGCGGCCACCAGCGCGGTGTTTTCTTCCAGCAAGGCCACCAGCCGGTCCATGCCCATCGCGAAACCCGCCGCCGGGGTGGCGCGGCCGCCCAATTGCGCCACCAAACCGTCGTAGCGGCCGCCGGCGCAAACCGTACCTTGCGCGCCCAAGCGGTCGGTCACCCATTCGAACACGGTTTTACCGTAATAATCCAAGCCGCGCACCAAACGCGGATTGACGCGATAGGCCACACCGGCGGCGTCGAGCAGGCGGCGAAGCTCATCGAAATGCGCACGCGACTCGTAATCAAGCGATGCCAACAGCTGCGGCGCGCCGGCGATCAGCTCTTGCAGCGCGGGATTCTTGCTGTCCAATATCCGCAGCGGATTACTCTGCAAACGACGGCGGCTGTCCGCGTCCAATATATCCTGATGGGCGGTGAAATACCCGACCAGCTCATCGCGATAAACCGCGCGCACCGCAGCCGTGCCCAAAGAATTAATTTGCAATTCCAAGTCATGCAAACCCAAGCTTCGCCACAGCCGGCGAGTCAGCAACAGCAATTCCACATCGATGTCCGGCCCGGCCATGCCGAAGGTTTCCACGCCGATCTGATGGAACTGGCGGTAACGGCCCTTCTGCGGCCGTTCATGGCGGAACATCGCGCCGCCGTACCACAGCCGCCTTACCTGATTGTGCAGCAGTCCGTTCTCGATGCCGGCACGCACGCAACCCGCGGTGCCTTCCGGCCGCAGGGTCAGGCTGTCGCCGTTGCGGTCGGCGAAAGTGTACATTTCTTTTTCGACGATGTCGGTGACTTCACCGATGGTGCGCTTGAACAAATCGGTGCTTTCCAGCAAAGGCAGACGAATTTCCTCATAGCCGTAACCCGCCAACACCTCGCGCGCGAGTTTTTCCAGGTGCACGAAATAACGGCACTGCTCGGGCAAGATGTCGTGCATGCCGCGGACGGCTTGAAGCGTCGTGCTCATAATGGAAATTATCGAGTCTTATTGAATGATCATCATCAAAACACCCACCGCCTGGCGCGCCGCCGTCACAAGGAACTGATGCCGTTCTCGCCCAGGCGAAAACGCGCCGTCTCTTGCCGCGCATACAAGCGATGATCCACCCGCTTGCCGTTGAACTCCACGGTCACTCCCGGCGCGAAGCCCAACAACACATCGAAAGGCGGCACGCCTTCCAGAATTTTCATGGCGCCGGAATCGAGCAAGTCATACAGCAAACGCCGGCCGGTAGCGTCGCGCACTTCCACCCAGGAGGCTCGATCGACCTTGAGCGACAACGTGGCGCGGACCGTCGGCGCCGAAGCCGCCGCGCGCGGTGATGCCACCGGCGGTAAGGCGGGCAAGCCCGGCGGCGGCACCGCGGCCGGCTCTTCCTCGCGGCCGGTGTCGGTAGCTTCAAACGGTATTACACCGGGACCGGCTTCCCCACTTTCTTGCGGCGGCGCGGACTCCGGCGTCTCCGGCAGGAGCAGCGCTTTGTCCTGGTCTTGAACGGGTTCTGGCTCTTGCGAGAAGCTGGGCAACTGCCCGCCGCTCTGCCAGCCGAGAAACACCAGGATCGCGACGGCCACCAGCAGCAGCACGATCACGCCCGGCGCCCATGAAGTCGATGTACCGAGACGCGGATAACGGTTTACTTGTTTCAAAGCCGGCGGCACGTCGTGCCCCAAGCCGTGATAGGCCTCGAGCAAGGGCTCCGCCGGCAAATCCAGCAGACGCGCGTAGGCCCGGATATTTCCGGTAATGAAAATCGGCGCGGCGAACTTGTCGTAATCATCCTCTTCCAAGGCCACCACCAACAGCGGGTCTATCCGCAATTGGGTCGCCGCCGCTTCCACCGTCAACTTGCGCGCCTCCCGCGCTTCTCGCAAGCGCGCGCCCGGCCCGACTTTAGGATTTGCTTCGCGCTGCGTTACATTCTCGACCGTTGATTCCGTCATCGCCCTTTCTGCCCTTGTAATAGCTCCGTCTCCGCCGCGAGCGGGAAATCCTCTTTCAAGCGCATCGCGTACTTGGCGGCGTTGGCCTCATCCCCTAATTGCTTTTCGACGCGCACACCCAACCACAGACTTTGCGGCGAGGCCCGCGCGGCGTTGAAATAACGCTGCAGAAAAGCCCGCGCGCTTAAATAATCCTGCTGCTTGAATTTCAACGCGGCCATTTCATACAACGCCGCCGGCAATCTAGGATTCAAACGCAATGCCGTCCGCAAATATTCCTCGGCCTTGGTCTCGTCGGGCTGCTGCAGCGCGCAGAGAGCCGCATTGCTGTAAGCCACTTCCGGCGTTTTATAGAAAGGCTGCTTGGCGGCGGTCATGAATAAAGTCTGCGCTTCGTCCAGGCGTTTTTGCCGGCACAGGAACACGCCGAAATTATTGAGCAGCATCGGATCGACGGGCGTGGCGGACAAGGCTTTGCGGTAGTGCGTCTCGGCGGTTTTGGTCTCGCCGATTTGCTGGTAGACCTCGGCGATGTAATGGTTGGCGCTGGCCAGTTGCGGATCGAACGATAAAGCATGTTTGAGTTTTTCGAGGGCGTGTTCGTAATCGCCCTGCTGCATATAAGCCAGACCCAATTCAGCATTGATCTCGGCGGCGCCGCGGCCGCTGGATTTACCGGTGGCGGCGGGCCCGACACAGCCGGTCAAAGCGCAGGCCAATACCATCCCCAACAACCCGGCCGCACGCCACGTCACAGCGCTGGTCTCCCGGTCGCGGCGCTGCGTTGCGAACGGCGAGTGCGGTCCATCACCCGGCCCACCAATTGACCGCAGGCGGCGTCGATATCGTCGCCGCGGGTCTTGCGGGTCATGGTATTCAAGCCGGCGCGGGTGACGATATCGCGGAACACTTTAATCGTCTCGGGCGAAGAACAGGTGTACTGCGTGTTCGGGAATGGATTGAAGGGAATCAAGTTGACCTTGGCCGGCACGCCGTCGAGCACCTTCACCAGCGCATGCGCGTGTTGCGGCGTGTCGTTGATACCCGCGAGCATCACGTATTCGAAAGTGATTTTGCGGTGCGGCACGCCGTCGAGATAACGCCGGCAGGCCGCCATCAATTCCACGATCGGATATTTTTTGTTGAGCGGCACCAGTTGTTCGCGCAGCGCGTCGTCGGGCGCATGCAGCGACACCGCGAGGCTGACCTGACAAACTTCGCGCAGCCGGTCGATGCCCGGCACCACGCCGGCGGTGCTCAAGGTGACGCGGCGCTTCGACATGCCGTAGGCGAAGTCGTCGATCATGATATTCATCGCGCGCACCACGTTGTCGAAATTAAGCAGCGGTTCGCCCATACCCATCATCACTACGTTGGTGATGCGCCGTTGGCCCTTGGGCGTGTCGCCCAACGCGCGGTAGGCCACCAATAATTGGCCGATGATTTCCGCGGTGCTGAGATTGCGATTGAAACCCTGCTGCGCCGTCGAGCAAAACGTGCAATTGAGCGTGCAGCCCACTTGCGAAGACACGCATAAAGTACCGCGGCCTTCTTCGGGAATGAACACGGTTTCGACGCTGTTGCCGCCGTCGACTTTGATCAGCCATTTACGAGTGCCGTCGCGCGACGCTTGTTCCAGCACCACTTCCGGCAAGCGGATTTCCGCGGTTTCTTTAAGACGCGTGCGCAGCGCCTTGCTGAGATTGGTCATCGCGTCGAAATCGCCGGCACCGCGCTGGTGCACCCACTGCAAAACCTGCGACGCACGAAAGGCCTGCTCGCCGAATTCGGCGAAGTAGGCCTCCAGCGACTGCCGGTCGAGATTCAGCAAATTGATTTTGTCGGCGGACTCAGACAAAGACGTTTACCGCGTGCGGGCGCAGAGTTCGCCCGGCTTGAAAAAGAACGCAATCTCCTCGCGCGCAGTGTCGGCGGCATCGGAACCGTGCACCACGTTTTCTTCAACGCTGTCGGCGAAGTCGGCGCGAATAGTGCCGGACGCGGCGTTCTTCGGATTGGTGGCGCCCATCAACTCGCGGTTCAGCATGACGGCGTTGTCGCCTTCCAAGGCCTGCACCATCACCGGACCGGAGGTCATGAATTTGACGAGGTCGTTGTAAAACGGCCGCTCTTTATGCACGGCATAAAATGCCTGGGCCTGTTCGGTGCTCAAGTGAACCATGCGCGCCGCGACAATGCTGAGGCCGGCGTTTTCAAAACGGCGATAAATTTCACCGATGATGTTTTTTGCAACGCCATCGGGTTTGATGATCGACAAGGTACGCTCGGTGGCCATGCCTAAACTCCAGGACAAAAGGATTAATGAAGAACGGGCCAGCGTGGCAACGCCGGCCCACAAAGTAAAAAAGGTGCGCTAGCTTAACGTCTTACCGTTGAATCTGCAATGCAAAACGCGGCAATGGGACGCTTATACGGTGAAGCTCTCGCCACAGCCGCAGCTATCTTTGACGTTGGGGTTGTGGAATTTGAAAAAGGAGTTGAGTCCTTCGCGGACGTAATCCACTTCGGTGCCTTCCAAAAAAACGACGCTGTCGGCCGCCACGATTAATTTGACGCCCTCTTGCTCGTACACCACGTCGCTAGGGCCGATGCTATCGGCGTAGTCCAGGACGTAGGCATAACCGGAACACCCGGATTTCTTCACGCCCACCCGCAAGCCCTCGCCTTTACCGCGGCGGATCAGGGTCGATTTAACATGTTCAGCGGCGGCTTTGCTCATCGCTATCGCCATGGGGGTACTACCTCGTATTCGTAAAAAATCGTTACTGCTCTATGACGTTAACGGCCGGGCGGGAGTTCCGGATCAGGCCGGGTACACGCTTCCCTTTATCTCAGGCCATTACTTTACCACGCGGTGAGGGTGCTGTTGCGCACCATGGCCGATTGCGTCTGCAGCGCCGCGATGAGAGCGTCCACATCGGCGGGGGTGTTGTCCATCCCGAAACTCACCCGGATGACATTGCGGGACAGCTCGGCGGGAAATCCCATGGCCACCAGCACATGGCTGGGTTCGGTGCTACCCGCCCGACAGGCCGAGCCGCTGGAGACCGCGATGCCGGCCTGGTCCAGATTCATCAACACGCTGGCGCCGTCGATACCCGGCACCGCGACCATCACCGTGTTGGGCAGGCGCTCGGCCTCGCGCGCCGCTACCCGCAGTTCGGGCAATTCCGCTTGTAAACGCGTTTCGAAACGCGTGCGCAAACTCAATAAATGCCGGCGGCGGGCGACCCACTCCTCGCCGGCCAACTGGGCGGCGGCGCCGAACCCCACGATACCCGGCAGGTTTTCGGTACCGGCGCGCAAGCCCCGTTCGTGGCCGCCGCCCAATAGCAGAGGGCGCAGATCCAAGGCTTTATCGACGATCAAAGCTCCCACGCCTTTAGGCCCGTAAATTTTATGGGCGGACAGGCTCATGAGCTGAACCCCGCTCGCGACGAAATCCACCGCCATTTTGCCCGCCGCCTGCACCGCGTCGCAGTGCATCACCGCCCCGGCCGCGCGCGCCACCCCGCTGAGGGCAGCAATGTTTTGCACTACGCCGGTTTCGTTATTGGCCAGGATGACCGAGACCAGCCGCGTGTTCGGCTGTAAGGTCGCCTTCAGCGTGTCCGGCTCGACCCGCCCCTCACCATCGACGGGAATCAGATCCAAATCCCAGCCTTGTTCCGCCCAGGCCCGCGCCGGTCCGAGTAACGAAGAGTGTTCGACGGCGCTCACCGCCATACGGCCGCGCGGACTGTTGCCGGCCACGCCGGCCAAGGCAAAATTGTTGGCCTCGGTACCGCCGCTGGTGAAGATCACTTGCGAAGAATGGGCGTTGACCAGCCCCGCTACTTGTTCGCGGGCCTGATCCAGCGCGGCGCGCGCGATCCGGCCGGACCGGTGCAGACTGGAAGGATTGCCGTAGTGCGCGCGCCAATAAGGCCGCATGGCCTCCAGCACCCGCTCGTCGATAGCGGTGGTGGCATTGTGATCGAGATAAATAGACATAGTGGGGAGGGGCGGCAATCGCTGCCGCCGGTCCGGAGAAGAGGTTAAACCAGACTGACCGGACGTTCGATGAGACGGGCATCTTGGCGGGCCACGACGTCCCGCACCGTCCGCCGTTCCACCAGTTCGCCGAGGGTGATGCGGCTCAGAAAATCATGGATCTGATTGCTGAGATCGAACCACAAGTCGTGGGTCAAACAGACCTGGCCGTTCTGACAGTCGCCGCGGCCTTCGCAACGGGTGGTATCGAGCTTCTCATCGATGGCGTTCAACACATGCACCACGGCGATCTCTCTAGCCGGCCGGCTAAGGCGATAACCGCCGCCGGGCCCACGCGCGCTCAGCACCAAACCCTCCCGCCTCAAACGGGCGAACAGTTGTTCTAAATAAGAAAGCGAAATGCCTTGCCGCTGTGAAATATCCGCCAATGGCACCGGTTTGTCGTTGGCATGCACCGCCAAATCCAGCATCGCAGTCACGGCGTAACGCCCCTTCGTCGTGAGCCTCATGGTGCACCTCTAAGTATTACCATATTGAGTATGCAGATTTATCGCACTTGAGAGAGACCGTCAACTTTTTTCTGATGAACTTTGCGGAGAAAGGTCCTCGCCGGAGGCCTCCGCCGCCCGCGGCCCGCGGATTTCACAAGGGCCCAGATCGGGCAACGGCAGATCCTTGAACTCCAAACCGGCCTTTTTCATGCTCTCGCACATGAGTTCCAACTTGTTATCCATGGCGTGGACATGGTCGAGAACCCGGTCCAGGGCATTAGCCACCGGATCCGGCATGTCCTGGGTGGTGCCGTAAGCGTCGAAGCCGATTTTTTTGGCGAAGGCCCGCCGCCGCTGACCGGCCTGATCCAGTTCGGCGGGCTCGCGCTGCACCACCCGGCCGGGTATGCCGACCACGGTGGCGCCGGCCGGCACGTCTTTCACCACCACCGCGTTGGAACCGACCCGCGCGCCGTCACGGAGATGAATGGGGCCGAGCACCTTGGCCCCCGCGCCCACCACCACATCATTGCCCAGGGTGGGATGGCGTTTGCCCTTCTTCCAGGTCGTGCCGCCCAAGGTGACGCCGTGATACAACGTGCAATCGTCGCCGATTTCCGCGGTCTCGCCGATCACCACCCCCATGCCGTGGTCGATGAACAGCCGCCGGCCGATCTTGGCGGCGGGATGGATTTCGATACCGGTCAGCCAGCGGGCCAGCATCGACACGAAACGCGCCGGCCATTTCAAGCCGGTATTCCACAGCCAGTGAGTAAGCCGGTACACCAGCACGGCGTGCAGGCCCGGATACGTCGTGAGCACTTCAAACGACGTGCGGGCCGCCGGGTCGCGGTCGAACACGATACGAATATCTTCACGTAAACGTTGAAACATAACTATCCCGCCGAGCGATGGGTTATCGCGGAGTGATGGAAAACCGGAGCGGCGCACTTCATTCCCCGTCGCCGTTCCGCATTCTAACGGAATTCGCCAGCGGCGGACGGCCCGTCCCCGCGGCCGACACCCGGCGCTGCACGGTGGTGAGTATGCCGCGGAGGATATTGATCTCGGTCTGATCCGGCTCCGCCCGGTTATACAAGCGGCGCAGACGCCGCATCAGATGTTTGGGATTGACCGGGTCGAGAAATTCCAGTTCGGTCAGCACCTGTTCGAGGTGCGTATAAAACCGCTCGCGCTCCTCGGCGGAGGCCAACGGCGTGGCGTCCGGCGCCATCACCGGGCCGTGGCGGCCGGCCATGCGCAATTCATAGACCACCACCTGCACCGCCGCCGCCAGATTGAGGGATGAATAATCGGGGTTGGTGGGGATGTGCAGCAGATAATTGCAGCGGTCCAGCTCCTCGTTGCTCAAGCCCGAATGTTCACGGCCGAACACCACCGCCACCGGCGCGTTGGCCGCCGCGGCGAGGGCGTGGGCGGCGGCCTCGCGCGGATCCACCGCCGGCCAGGGGATGCTGCGATCGCGGGCGGTGGCGCCGAACACCACGCCGCACCCCGCCAGCGCGGCATCGAGGGTGGTATGTAATTCGGCGCCGGCCAGAATATCGTCGGCGCCCGAGGCCCGCGCCGTGGCCTCGGCGCTGGGAAAATGCAGGGGCTCGACCAGCAGCAGACGGCTCAGTCCCATGTTTTTCATGGCCCGCGCCGCGCCGCCGATGTTGCCCGGATGGGTGGTGCCCACCAATACGATACGAATATTTTCCAACATCGAGTCAATGCTTCCGCCGCAATTTGTCCTGCCGCCTGAGCGGGTTGTTTGCTATCCTACGCGTTTTTGCGCACCCGTTCATTCCTAACCACCCAGGCTGTAGCATGCAACCCTTATTGAATATCGCCGTCTCCGCCGCCCGCAAGGCCGGCAATATCATCGTGCGGTCCATGGATCGCATCGACAGCCTGCAGGTGGACACCAAGAGTCACAACGATTTCGTCAGCGAGGTCGATCACCGCGCCGAGCAGGAGATCATTCACACCATCCGCAAGGCCTATCCGCACCATGCCGTCCTCGCGGAAGAGAGCGGTGAACAAGGCGACAGCGAATATACCTGGGTCATCGATCCGCTCGACGGCACCACCAATTTTCTCCACGGTTTTCCGCAATACGCGGTGTCCATCGGCCTGCGCCACAAGGGCCGTTTCGAAGTGGCGGTGGTCTACGACCCGGTCCGCCCCGAACTGTTCACCGCCATCCGCGGCGGCGGCGCGCAGTTGGAAGGGCGCCGCATCCGCATCAGCAAGGCGCGCGGACTCGAAGGCAGCCTGCTGGGCACCGGCTTTCCCTTCAAGGATCAAACCCACGTCGACGCCTACCTCGGCATGTTCAAGGCCGTGTTGCCGCAAGCGGCCGGCATCCGCCGCGCCGGTTCGGCGGCCCTCGACCTGGCCTACGTGGCGGCCGGCCGTCTCGACGGTTTCTGGGAGATCGGCCTGCAACCTTGGGACATGGCCGCCGGCATTCTGCTTATTAAAGAGGCGGGTGGCATGGTCGGTGATTTCCGCGGCGGCGACCAATATTATGAAACCGGCAACCTGGTGACCGGCAACGCCAAGGTCTACGCCGCCCTGTTGCAGGCCTTCGCGCCCTACGTCAGCCCGGCCCTGCAGGCGGAGCTGGAAATGGCGCCCTCACCGCTCAAGTCCGTTACAATGAGCCTCGACAAACCAACCCAGCGCGCGCGACCCCGGGCTGTCCGGCGACCCCGCAAGGAGTGAGCATGCCCGATACCCGTCTGCCCCTCTTGGTGGAACCCGCCGACTTGCGCCAGCACCTCGGCAGCGATCAAGTTCTGATCGTGGATTTGTCCAACACCCAAGTACACCAGCAGTATCACGTCCCCGGCGCCGTGCATCTCGATTACGGCCACATCATCAAG
>CAKKSB010000112.1 GCA_919903055.1 Gammaproteobacteria bacterium
AATCCCCGGCGTGATGATGTCGGCGGGTTCGCGAGTGCGCAGGCGCAACAGGGCCTCGTAGTGATTGATCTTGCCGGTGGCGAGTTCGAGGATAGGCTGGATGTAAAGCTCCAAACGATCTTCGCTGATGGCTTGCCGTACCCGATGAGCCCAGTCGATGCTCTGCCGTAATTCGTCGCTGTCCTTGTCGGCGGGATCGTAAATATGCACCAGATTGCGGCCGCGGTTTTTCGCCGCGAAACTGGCTTTGTCCGCTTGCAGGAGGTGGGCCGCGCCGGATGACTGGCTGCCGTCGATCAGGCTGATGCCGATGCTGCAGCCGACGGCGATTTCAAGTCCATCGTGGCGGTAGCGGAAGTTATTGATGACTTCGACCAGGCCGTAAGCGGCGGCCATGGCCTGCTGGGCGTCGGCATGGGTGAGTAGAATCGCGAACTCATCGCCGCCGATTCGGCACAGCAGGTCGGCTTCTCGGGTGCGGGAGAACAACAAGGCGGAGATTTCCTTGAGCACCATGTCGCCTTCGCGGTGGCCGATCGCGTCGTTGACCATCTGGAAATGATCGAGATCGATATGCAGCAGCGCATGCGGCCCTGCGGAACGGGCACTGCTGGCGGCCATGTGCTCCAAGCTGATTTCAAAATAGCGGCGGTTGTATAAACCGGTCAGGGAGTCATGAATGGCCAAATGCTCTAATTGGGCCATGGCCAACTTGCGTTCGGTGATGTCGGTGAGGTGGCCGAAAATCGCTTCGATTCCCGACTCCGGATGTTGTTTGACGTTGAGAGTGATTTCGGTCCACACCGTCTCGCCGCGTTTACTGAGCAGGCGGACTTCCTGTTCGTGGTGGTGTTTCCGGCCTTGGGCCAAGGCGCGGATGACGGTGCGGCATTGGCCGCGATCGATAGGCGCCAGAAAATCGTAAAGAAAGCAACCGATGCTCTCTTGGGTCTTGAAATGGCTGAGCTGTTCCCAGGCGCGGTTGAGGAAACGCAGCCGGCCGTCGGGATCGAGTTCGAAGACCACCGAGCTGAGATTGTCGAGCAAGCGTTGATGCGCGTCGGCGATCTCGTGGTAATGGCTTTGCGCGGTCTTGAGGGCACGGGTGCGCTCGGAGAACTGATGATTGCTGACCAGGCAGTCGGCACGCCGTACCGCGATTTCGCAAATTTGCCGCAGTTGATTGGCATGAAACGGCTTGGCCACGAAATCGACCGCGCCTTCCAGCATCAGCGACTCGCAGCGTTCGGCGCTGCCGTCGGCGGTCATGATGATAATGGTTTGCTGGGCGTCTTCCGCGAGTATCGTGCGCAACACCTCCGGCCCCGCCAGCTTGGGGAGCATGACGTCCAGCAACACCAGGTCATGACGTTTTTTGCGCCACGATTCCAATCCCGCGAAACCGTCGCTCACCGTTTCGATGTCGAAACGGCCACGCAACATCCGTTCGGCGAGCACCGCGGTGTCCGCGTCATCCTCGATGATTAGCAGCCGCGGCTTTTTAAGTATGGGGTTGGAATTGGCGAGGAGGGTTTGTACCGAACGCAGCAATTCTCCGCGGTCTTCCAGCGGCAGGGATAAAAAGCGATTGACCTCGAATTCGCGGGCGGTGGTTTCAGCGATGCGCTCGCTGAAGGTGGCCGAAGCGACGATGATCGGCGTGGTGGCCGGGCAGCTGAATAGGCCGGAGCGCACCATGCGCGCCAGCCGCCAGCCGTCCAACTGTGGCATATGGATGTCGGTGATCAGCAGGTCGATCGGTTCGCTGCGGAGCGTCCGCACCGCTTCGCAGCCATCGCGTGCCTCGATGATCTGAAAAGGGCCTTCTTTACTAAGGGTTTTCGATAGGAGGTGAAGAATGTCAGCATGATCGTTGACGATGAGGATGCGGGCCTGTCGCCGCGGCTCTGTCTCGCGCGGTTTGGGTTTGGGAAACTCAATAATCCCTTTATTGAGCCCATTCATTACGGCCATCCTGCCACCCCGATGGTGCGTTCCCGTACCAATTCATATTCATGAGCAACGGCGTTTGAAAAACGGGAAACGACGTCCGCGATACTAAACCATGAGCGCGGACGGCGCTGAAATATGTGAGCACCACTGTCATGTGTGGATTCGATATTCCTGCCAAGTACCAACTGTGTGTGCGCTTAAATGAATAAAGGTAAAAGTTTTTAATAGTGATATTCCCAGCGCAGCTGGATTTTTAACAGGGTTTTTCCGTAACGTCAACAAAAATATGGTGTTTCTCGGCCAGTGATGAGGTGTATATGCAGTCAATTATTCAATGTTGCGGGGGTAACCCTGAGTAGTGGCGCCCCTAAAGAAGGCACGAACGGTTTCATTAAAGTTTTTGATGCCCTTAGCCGTTGATAGCAATGGGTTCACGTTAGGCGTGGCCCGTTTGCAGTCAGGTCCCGCAAGGAACGGCGAAGTGATTCGATATGGCCATTCTAATGGGGCGTTATTAAAAATGACATATTAGTCAGGTCATTACATACACCAGGTTGCTCGGTGGTGCAATGAAAAAGGATGCTTACCATGCAAACCATTGTTAATCGGCTTCCCTTCGCCAATCAATTATCCGTTCGCGCGAAAATCAATTTGACCGTCGCCATGATCTTCGTGCTGGTCGTGGGTTCCGTGACTATTTATTCCGGTATTCGCCAAAAAGAAGCCATTCTTCTGCTGGCGGAGTCACAAATCAAAGACACCTCGACACTGTATTTCGACAGCCTCAACACCATGATGCTCACCGGCACCATGGATCAGCGAAATATCCTGCGCGAGAAGATGCTGCGCCGCACTAATGTTCTGGAGGCGCGGGTGGTGCGGGGTTTGCCGGTAAAAGGCCAGTTTGGTGCCGGTTTCCCCGAAGAACAGCCGATGGACGATCTCGATCAAAAAGCCCTGATGGGTGAAGACATCCTGGTGGTGGGCAAGAATGAAAAAGGGCGAACGGTGACCGTGATGACGCCGTTTCGCGCCACACCCGACACCCGCGGCGTCAATTGCCTGCAGTGCCACCAAGTTCCTTCGGGCGCGGTCAACGGCGCCATTCGCTTGACTTATTCCCTGGCCGATATGGATGCCGGCGTCGAAAAAGAACTCTGGGTAGGCGCGCTTGCCAACGTGGTATTGCTGATGGGCGGCTTGTTGGTCGTCAATCTCTTGTTCCGCGGCTGGATATCGCGTCCGCTGCAAGATCTGATGGATACTTTGAATGCGCGCACCACCGGCAATACCAGCGTGCGGGCGGTGGTCCATAATAACGATGAATTGGGCAAGCTCGCCATGGCCTTCAACTCCATGGCGGACAATGTCGATTCGTCGACCCAGCGCGAACGGGAACACCAGGAACGTGAACGGTACGTCGCCGATGAGCTGGCGAACAAGGTCAATATTCTTTTGGACGCGGTGGACAAGACCGCGTCGGGTGATCTGACCAGTAAGATCAGTTTTTCCGGTGAGGATGCCATCGGCAAACTGGGTAAAGGCCTGCAAAAAATGATAGACAACCTGCGCGAGCTGATCGAAGACCGGCGGCGGGCGATGGACGATCTACAGCAAAAAGTCGACACCATCCTTGGCGTGGTGGTCCGCGCGGCGGAAGGCGATTTGACGGGACGTTTGGAAATTCGCGGCGAAGACACCATCGGCAAATTGGCGAACGGTGTGCAGCGAATGGTGGACAACCTCGGCGGCCTGGTCAATCAAGTCCAACAATCCGGCATACAAGTGACTTCATCGGCGACCGAAATCGCCGCCACCGCCAAACAGCAGGAAGCGACCGCCGCTGAACAAGCGGCCACGGTCAACGAGATCGTCGCGACCTCGACCGAGATTTCCGCCACCTCGAAAGAGCTGGTCAAGACCATGGAAGAAGTGGCGCGGGTGGCTGAAACTACCGCGACCGCCGCCAGTCACGGCCAGGCGGGTCTCGATAAAATGGAATTGACCATGCACCAAGTGGTGGAAGCCTCCGCGTCGATTGCTTCCAAACTCGAAGTGCTCAACGAGAAAGCCAGCAATATTAATACCGTGGTCACGACGATTACCAAGGTCGCCGATCAAACCAATTTGCTTTCGCTCAACGCGGCGATCGAGGCTGAAAAAGCCGGCGAATATGGACAAGGCTTCGCGGTGGTCGCCACCGAGATTCGCCGTCTGGCCGACCAGACCGCGGTAGCCACTTGGGATATCGAGCAAATGGTGAAGGAGATGCAATCGGCGGTCACCGCCGGGGTGATGAGCGTGGAGAAATTCTCGGAGGAGGTACGGCGCAGCGTCGCGGAAGTGGAATCGGTCGGCACGCAGCTCGTGCAAATCATCGAGCAAGTGCAAGCCCTCACGCCGCGCTTCGAAAGCGTGCATGAAGGCATGCAATCCCAGTCGCAAGGCGCCGACCAAATCAAGCAGGCGATGATACAGCTCAACGAAGCCGCGCAACAGACGGTGGATTCCATCCGGCAATCCAATTCCGCGATCGAGCGCCTTAACGACGCCGCGCATGGCCTGCAAACCGGGGTATCGCGCTTCAAGGTACAGAAGCGCACTCATGAATCCGGGTCGTGGTTCGCGAGCGCTTAATGTCGCCGCTACGAGGTAAATACCATGTTGCTTCTCTTCACTGTCGGGGAAGATCGCTTCGGGCTGGATGTAAGGCACGTCGTCGAAGTCATACCGCACGTTAATCTCAAGCGGCTGCCCAAAACGCCGGATTACGTGGCGGGGTTGTTCAATTATCGCAGTGTGGCGGTTCCGGTTATCGACGTGTCGAAGATGATCAGCGGCGATATGGTGCGGCGCCATCTCAGTACCCGCATCATCGTGGTTGACTATCCCTACGGCGGCGGCGGTAAACACATGTTGGGTCTGCTGGCCGAACACGTGACGGAGACCGCTAAATTCGACAGGTCTGCCTTCATCTCTTCCGGGCGCGGTGCGCAGAGCGCGGAATTTCTCGGTGAACTCGCCATAGATGAAAAAGGCATGGTTCAATGCATCCGCCTCGATAAACTCTTGCCCGCCGACCTGCGGGACACATTATTCAGTCCGATCGAAGACGAAAAAATACAAGCCGAGGCCGGATGATGAATATCAGCGCCATAGAAAATCTCCTGCTGGAAGCGATGGGACTCGATAGCGAGTCCATCGGCAATAATACCGTGCAGCGTATCGTCCGACAGCGCATGGATGAAGTGGGGCTGGACCGGGCCGAAGATTATTTCGTCAAGATCAAAAAAGATCCGGTGGAACTTCAAGAATTGATCGACGCCGTTACCGTGCCGGAAACCTGGTTTTTCAGGGATAGAGATCCTTTTCGCCTGTTGACCGAAGTGGTGCGTCGGGAGTGGTTTCCTCC
The DNA here is from genome assembly GCA_919903055.1 of Gammaproteobacteria bacterium. Classification (GTDB taxonomy): domain Bacteria; phylum Pseudomonadota; class Gammaproteobacteria; order DRLM01; family DRLM01; genus CAKKSB01. The sequence continues at coordinate 5,366 of CAKKSB010000112.1, forward strand.
CTCGCGTGACAGAGTACTGAAAATACTGAGCATCCCTTGCGCGACCGGCGAGGAACCTTATTCGATCGCCATGGCGCTAAAAGATATGGGATTCAGTGCCGAGACGGTGCGGGTCGATGCGGTGGACATCAGCATCCGCGCATTGAATCGCGCGCGGCGCGCGGTGTATGGATCAAATTCCTTCCGAGGTGATGAAGGCAATTATCGCTCCCGCTATTTCAATAAAACCGATGAAGGCTATGTGCTGAATGACTCAATTAAAAAAATGGTCAATCTGCAGCACGAGAATTTACTGAATTCGAAATACCTGCCGGGTCATGAACTGTATGACGTGGTTTTTTGCAGAAATGTCCTGATTTACTTCCGGCGCGACCAGCAAGATGAGGCGGTGACCAAGCTTTATCGAATATTGGCGGCGAATGGCCTCTTATTCGTTGGCCACGCCGAAGGGGGCCGGTTACCCAGTGATCTTTTTGCATCCATGAAACAGTCGGGAACGTTCGCGTTTCGAAAACGGGCCTTAGTCGCGCGTGAAGCGGAGCCCGCCGTGGATACGGTTAATACGCCTTTTAAAAAACGCGAACCGTTGACAAAATATCCGCACAAATTGATACACGCCGACAACGGTGGTTTAGATAAAAGAAGTTTCCAGGGCGAGACCGCGACGATTGAAATGGATGCGGTGAAAATTCCCAAGCAGCATAACAAATTCGATGCTAAAACATTAGCCGGCCACAATGACGATACGACTCTCAAAGAGGTGAGGAGGCTGGCGGATAAAGGTGAGCTGAGCGAAGCGGCGGAGTCCTGCGAAAATTTCTTATCTAAAAATTCCGTTTCCGCCGAAGGCTATTATCTGCTGGGTCTGATCAGGCAAGCGGAGGGTAAGGATTCATTCGCCGGAGAGTTATTTCGCAAAGCGGTATACCTGGATCCGCGTCATTATCAGGCGTTGGTGCATCTCGCCGCGCAGGCGGAATTGTTGGGAAATTGGGCCGCCGCCGCCGTTTACCGTTCGCGGGCGTCTCGCGTCATGGATAAAGACAAATAGCAAAGAAAGCGTGAGATGAAGCCTATGACGATACATAGAGGAATGGATCATGAGTAATGTCAAGGAAACTATAAAATCGTCGGACGGCATCATTATCAACGATTGCTGGAACCGAATCGGCGTATGGGGCAATGAAAAACCGCGCTGCCCGGAACTGGATAAAGTCATACATTGCGCCAATTGCAAAGTGTATTCGAGTAGCGGCCGTTTGCTTTTGGATAGAGCAGCTGATCCCCAGTATATAAAAACCTGGACCGAACAACTTAAGCAGATCAAAAAGAAGAAAGATCAAAATTCATTATCGGTGGTGGTATTCCGGATTGCCGAAGAATGGCTGGCGTTGCCGGCCCGGCTATTTCAAGAAGTGGTGGACATGCGGGTAGTCCACCGGGTACCTCACGCCAAGAGCAGCGTTCTCAAAGGGCTGGTCAATATTCGTGGCGAATTACAGTTGTGCGTTTCACTGGGGCGTTTGTTGGGCGTCGATAAACGGACGACTGCCAGCGACGACGCCACCCAGGGAATTTACGCGCGGCTGGTGGTGTTCTCGGATAGTGAAAATAGATATGTATTTCCGGTAAGTGAAGTCAAAGGCATTCATCGTTACGGTTTCGCCGATTTGCAAAATGTGCCCGCGACCGCGGAACACAGCGCAACAAATTATATGAAAGGCATGTTGGACCTGAGCGATAAACATGTCGGCTGCCTGGACGAGACCTTGTTGTTCTCAGCCCTTAAGAGGGTGATGACATGAATAAAAAAGAAATGAAAAATCTGGCCGACGCTTCGATGCTCGAGCTGTTCCGTCTGGAAGTGGAACAACATGCCGCCGTGTTGACTGAAGGTCTTTTGCGGTTGGAAGAAGACCCGGGCTCCCCGGAAAAAATCGAGCCTTTGATGCGGGCGGCGCACTCCATCAAAGGCGCGGCGCGTCTGGTGGGTTTGTCGTACGCGGTCGGGCTGGCGCATAAAATGGAAGATTGTTTGGTCGCCGCGCAGAGTGGAAAACTTTCGTTGGCCGCTGATGATATCGACTTGCTGTTGAAAAGCGTCGATATGCTGGCGTTGATTTCGGACCTTACTCATGACGAAAACGTCGAGTTACCGCACGCGCGTCAAAGTGAACTGTCCGATCTGGAAGACGCTTTGGCGGTGGTGATCGCCTTTGATAAAAAAGCCAAAGTTAAACCGATGGCGGCCAAAGCGGTGGAAAAACCCACGCAAATAAATTCGTCGAAAGAAACCGATGTTGCCGCTGAACATCTCGGTGGTGAGGGCGGCTCATCTGCGAAGAAAACCGCCAAAAAAGCCGCACCCCGCAAGACGCCGGCGCCCGGCCAGGAAATTTCCGCTCCTTCTCCAGCCGAGATAAATTCGTTTGGTACGCTGACCGATCCTTCGATGATGGAATTATTCCGTTTGGAAGTGGAGCAACAAGGCCAGGTTTTGACCGATGGCCTATTGCAATTGGAGGAAGACCCCATTTCTCCCGAGCGGATCGAGCCTTTGATGCGTGCCGCTCATTCCATAAAAGGCGCGGCTCGGCTGGTGGGGGTCAATTTGGCGGTAGGCCTCGCCCATCGCATGGAAGATTGCCTGGTCGCCGCGCAAACCGGGAAATTACATTTGTCTCCCGATGATATCGATGTATTGCTTAAATCCAGCGATATGTTGTGCGCCATCGGCCATCTCACCGGAGAATCCGCGGCTGCTCTCAGCGACATGCAGCAGGACAGCTACGACCAGCTCTTGGATAGTTTGTCGGCGGTATTGGCCGGTCACCATCAACCCGCTAAGCCTGCGCTGATGCCCGAGATGACGCCCGTGGAGAAACTCCTGGCGGAGACGGACGAGGCTGAGGAAATATCTACGGTTCATCAAGCCGAAGAAGCTAAGCCGAAACAAGTTCCAATCGAGCCGATCAAAAAAGAAAAGGAAAAAAATGCCGCCGTGACCCAGGCGGCCGACCGGGTGCTGCGTATCAGCGCCGAGCAACTCAACCGGTTAATGGGGCTGGCCGGCGAATCCATGGTGGAAGCGCGCTGGCTGCGGCCTTATGCGGAAAGTATGCTGCGGTTTAAACGCCGCCAAGCTGAAATAGTCACCTTGCTCGACGGATTGCGCGAGCAGCTCGACGAGAATTTGGATCGCGATAAATTACGTAGAATGTTGCGGGATGCGCAAGGCAAAGCGGCGGAGTGCCGGCAAATTCTCGGTGATCGTTTGGCCGAACTGGAATCGTATGACCGTCGCGCCGTGAATTTATCGAGCCGTTTGCGCCGTGAAGTGGTTACCAGCCGAATGCGGCCGTTCGGCGATGGCGTGCAAGGTTTTCCGCGAATGATCCGCGATTTGGCCCGCCAACTCGGCAAACAAGTGCAATTGCAGATCGACGGCCAGGCGACCATGGTCGATCGTGACATCCTCGAGAAAATCGAAGCGCCGCTCAATCATCTGCTGCGCAATTCCATGGATCACGGCATCGAGCCGGCGGAACAGCGCGAAGCGGCCGGTAAACCGGCGCGCGGTACCATCCGGCTTTCCGCTTATCATCAATCAGGCATGCTCTCGGTGGTGGTGGAAGATGACGGACGCGGGGTGGATACCGAGCGTCTCCGCAAAAAAGTGGTCGAGCGCAAACTGGTCACTCAGGAAATGGCCGCCAATCTCAACGAAGCTGAGCTGATGGAATTTTTATTCCTACCCAGTTTCAGCACCAAGGATGAAGTGACGGAAATTTCCGGGCGCGGGGTCGGTTTGGATGTGGTTCACGACGTGGTCCAGGAAATGCGCGGCATGGTGCGCGCTACTTCGCAGTTGGGCAGCGGCACTCGTTTTCAATTGCAGTTACCGTTGACCTTGTCGGTATTGCCGGCGCTGTTGGTTGAAATCGCCGATGAACCGTATGCGTTTCCCTTGGCGCGCATCGAACGGATCATGCATGTTCCCAGGCAAGCGTTGCGTGAGGTCGAAGGCCATCAATATATCAGTGTCGAGGATCATCACGTCGGTCTGGTGTCGGCGTATCAGGTCTTCGGGTTCGGCGAGGTGAACTCGCAGCGTGATGAATTGCCGGTAGTGGTGCTGGGGGAACGCAAAAATTCTTACGGCTTGGTAGTGGACCGTTTTCTCGGTGAACGCGATTTGGTGGTGCATGTCCTGCCGCCGCAATTAGGGAAAATCAAGGATATCAGTTCAGCGGCTTTGATGGAGAACGGCGCTCCTTTGCTGGTGGTCGATGTCGATGACATGTTGCGTTCGATAGAGAAGATCGTGATGGTCGGTCGTCTCAACCGGGTCGGCGACCCGCAGCAGAAAGACGAACAGGTTAAGAAGAAACGTATTCTGGTGGTCGACGATTCGATCACGGTGCGTGAAGTGGAACGCAAATTATTGACCGCGTCGGGTTACTCGGTCGATGTGGCGGTGGACGGCATGGACGGCTGGAACGCCTTGCGTGAGGGTAACTATGACCTGGTCATCAGCGACATCGACATGCCGCGGATGGACGGCATCGAATTGGTAAGAATGATCCGCCAGGATGACAAATACCGCGATTTGCCGGTGATGATCGTTTCCTATAAGGATCGTGAAGAGGATCGTTACCGCGGCATGGAGGCGGGCGCGAATTATTACCTTACCAAGGGTAGTTTTCACGACGAAACGCTTAGGGAAGCCGTTGTTGATTTAATAGGTGTAGCCGCGTGAGGATAGCTATCGTCAATGACATGACGCTCGCGGTGGAAAGTTTACGGCGAGTCGTGAACAGCGCCAGCCAACATCAAGTCGCTTGGGTCGCGCGCGACGGCGCGGAGGCGGTCAAACGCTGCGCCGAGGATCGGCCGGATTTGATCTTGATGGATTTGATCATGCCGGTGATGAATGGCGCGGAGACCACCCGCCAGATCATGACCAACAGCCCATGTCCGATTCTGGTGGTGACCAGTTCGGTCGGCGGCAATGCCTCGCTGGTATTCGAGGCCATGGGCGCCGGCGCCTTGGACGCGGTGCGCACGCCGATACTCGCCCAGCAAGGCGAACAAGGCGCGGCGGGTTTGTTGGCTAAAATATCCACCATCGAAAAATTGACCAGGACCACCACGGTTCGCCGTTCCTACGGAGCGGTGAGCGAGAAAAGCGTCGGTGCGCCGAGCGGAATAAAACTGCTCGCCATCGGTTCGTCCACCGGCGGCCCCAAGGCCTTGGCGACGATATTATCGCGTCTGCCCGCCGATTTTCCCGGCGCGGTGGTGATCATTCAACACGTCGATGCGCAATTCGCGGGCGAATTGGCGGAATGGTTGAATGAACAATGCGCGCTGCCTGTCCGCCTCGCCCGCGAAGGTGATCGGCCCATGGTCGGCACCGTGCTGCTGGCGGGAACCAATGACCATTTGGTGTTGACCGATATGTTGCGTCTCACATATACCGCGGTGCCGCGCGATTTGGTGTATCGCCCGTCGGTGGATGTCTTTTTTGAAAGTGTCGTGAGTTATTGGCGGGGCGGTGTGGTCGGCGTCTTGCTGACCGGCATGGGGCGCGACGGCGGCATGGGTTTGCTGCGCTTGCGTGAACGGGGACATCACACCATCGCGGAACACGAATCGACCTGCGCGGTGTACGGCATGCCGAAGACCGCGGTATTGCTCAACGCGGCGGTCGAGGTGCTGCCGGTAGGCGATATCGCCCAGGCCCTGTTGAAGGTTTTCCCCGGCACCGCCGATAAAGGGAAAAGAGGCGTCATGTTATGAACAAGGACAAAATCATCAAGAGCGACGCGGCCCCCAACGAGGTGCCGTTCACTATGACCCGGGTTTTATTGGTGGATGATCAACCTATCGTCGCCGAGGCGATCCGGCGCATGTTGGTCACCGAGGAAAATCTCGAATATCACTATTGTACCGATCCGGCGCGGGCCATCGCCGAGGCGGTGGAATTCCAGCCGACGGTGATACTGCAGGATTTGGTCATGCCCGATATCGACGGCATGATGCTGCTGCGCTTTTTTCGCGCCAATCCCGAGACCAAGAATATTCCGATCATCGTGATGTCTTCCAAGGAAGACCCCAAGATCAAAAGCGAGGCATTCGAACTGCAGGCCAGCGATTATCTGGTCAAAATCCCCGATAAGATCGAATTGATCGCCCGGGTGCGCGCGCATACTCGCAGTTATCTGGCTCATCTGCAGCGTGACGAAGCTTACCGCGCTTTACACGATATGCAGATCGAGCTGGAGAAGACCAATAAGGAATTACAGCGTCTGACCAGCCTCGACGGTTTGACCGGTATCGCCAACCGCCGCCGTTTCGATGAGTACCTCGATCAGGAATGGATGCGCGCCGCGCGCGGCAACAAAGTGGTGTCGCTGATCCTGATGGATATCGATCATTTCAAAACTTATAACGACAACTATGGTCACCAAGGCGGCGACGAAGTATTGCGGCGGGTAGCGCAGGCCATCGATCAGGGCACTAATCGCCCCGGCGATCTGGCGGCGCGTTACGGCGGCGAAGAGTTCGCGATTATTCTGCCCGATACCGACCCCGACGGCGCCGAGATCGTCGCCGAGAAAATCCGCCAGTCCGTGGAAAAACTTGGCATTCCCCATGCCCATTCATCGGCGGCGGATTACGTCACCATCAGCATGGGAGTGGCGAGCGTCATCCCGCGTGAAGGGATTTTGCCGTCGATGCTGATCGTGGCGGCGGACGAGGCCTTGTATGAAGCCAAACACACGGGACGCAATCGTTTCGTCAATGCCCATGACGTGAAGAAAGCCGGGGCCATGCTTAAGAAAAATGCAAAAGAAGCGCAGGAAAAACCACTGGCCGAGTCTGAGGTCAAGCCCGCTAAGAAGAAAAACGTCAAGGATAAAGTCAAAATACTCCGCACCGGTTAATCCGCCGTCGGTCATTCAGGTCTTTAAAACCGCGGATGTGAACCAAAGAAAGCACGGAGGACACGGAGAATTAAGAGGCGGCGGTAGAGGCGAGTTCACCTGTGGGGTGGCTTCGACCAAGGCACGCAACCGTTTATTGTCCATAACAAGCATGACGATTTTTGTATCGCTCCGCCCCCTCGTTCCGCTCTCAGGAATGCAGTCCGCCATTCAAATCCCCCCGCTTTAGCTGGTTGTTTATTTTCCTCCGTGTTCTCCGTGTCCTCCGTGGTCAGCCGCTTTTTTCAGATTTAATCTTCCGCTAGGTCGCGGCGTAGCGCCGGATAGATTTTTGCCGTTTTAATCGTGCTGGCGCTGGTCTGAATCACTTCGATGGGATAACCCGCGATCATCATGCTGGTGCCTGGTTCGGGAATCGATTCCAAATGTTCGATGATGAGGCCGTTGAAGGTTTTCGGACCGTCGGTCGGTAACCGCCATTCCATCAGACGATTCAATTCGCGGATGTTGGCGCTGCCGTCGACCAGGAAACCGCCGTCATCTTGCGGGTGAACTTCGCGCACAGTGGCGGCGGCATCGCTGGTGAATTCGCCGACGATTTCTTCGAGAATATCCTCGAGCGTCACCAGGCCGAGGATGTCGCCGTATTCATCGACCACCAAGCCGATCCGGCGTTTTTGCCGCTGGAAATTCAAGAGTTGGGTGTTGAGCGGCGTGCCTTCCGGTACGAAGTAGGCTTCGCGGGCGATTTGACTCAAGGCTTCCCGGGTGAGTTTGCCTTGGGCCACCAGATGCAGGGCATTGCGCAAATGGATGATGCCCACCACGTTGTCGATGCTGGCGCGGTAGACCGGTAAACGGGTGTGCTGGCTGGTGGTGAGCAGACGCATGGCATCGTCGAGATCGCCGTCGATATCGATACCGATGATCTCGTTGCGCGGCACCATGATGTCCTCGACCGTGACGTTTTCCAGATCGAGGATGCTGAGCAGCATGCGTTGATGGCGGCGCGGGATAAGCGCCCCCGCTTCGTTGACCACGCTGCGCAGCTCGTCGCGGCTGAGCTGGTTCAAGGCCGGTTCCTTAGGCGACACACCGAACAGCTTCAGCAGCGAATTGGCGATGCCGTTGGTCAGCCAGACGATGGGATAAAGCAGGCGCAATAACGGAGTGAGGATGTACGCCACCGGCAGCGCGATGCGTTCCGGATGCAACACGGCCAGGGTTTTCGGCGTGACCTCGCCGAAGATGAGGAGGAGGAGGGTGAGCAGGCCGGTGGCCACCGCGATGCCGGTTTCCCCCATCAGGCGCAGGCCGATCAAGGTGGCCAAGGCCGAGGCGGCGATGTTGACGAAGTTGTTTCCCAGCAGGATGAGGCCGATTAGCCGGTCGGGACGCGCCAGCAGGGCGCTGGTCAGCATGGCGCCGCGATGTTTGGCTTTGGCGAGATGACGCAGGCGGTAACGGTTGATGCTCATCATCGCCGTTTCCGAGGCGGAAAAGAACGCCGAGAGCGCAATCATCACAATCAACGCGGTGAACAGGGCGCTTAGCGGAATATCTTCCATGGTTTGTCAGCGTACGCTCCGCGATGAAAAGCCCGTTTGCGCGGACGAATCCGAACCGCTACGTCCGCTACGGTGTTCCCTCAACGATTGAGCACGATTTCCAAGACCCATTTACTACCGAGATAAGCCAGTAACAACGCGGTGAACCCGCCCAGGGTCCAGCGGATGGCGACGCGTCCGCGCCAGCCCGAACGCCAGCGGCCCAGCAGCAGAATGGCGAAAATCACCCAGGCAATGATGGAAAACACCGTCTTGTGGACCAGATGCTGGGCGAACAAATCTTCCAGATAGAGCATACCGCTCAATAGCGACAGGCTTTGCAGGATGAAGCCGATGGCGATCAATTGGAATAATAGGCTTTCCATGGTCTCCAGCGGTGGCAAGGCGCGGATGAAGCCGCCCGGACGCTTGCTGTGCAGATGGCGGTCTTGAACGGCCAGTAAAATGGCCTGGCCGGCGGCGATGCTGAACAGACTGTAGGCGAAGATGGAGATCGCAATGTGCAGGCGCAAGGCGATGTCGGCTTCACCGCTGACTACATGCGCGGAAGGAAAGGTTTGTTCCAGCATCAGCGCGATGCCGGCGAGCGGCAGTACCGCGATACCGATATTTTCCAGGGGTTTGGTCAGCGCCGCGAATAACACCAGGACCGCGATCAGCCACGACAACAGCGACAAAGTATTAAAAAATCCCAGGTTGAGTCCGTTAACCACAAAGAGATTTTGGTACAGGATGGCGGCGTGCAGGGCCGCGGCCACCAGGCCGAGGGCCAACAAGGGTCGTTTGGCGCCTGGACTTTGGGTCCCTTTGGAGAGCCGCAGGCCGAGTTTGAAGCCCGCGACGAAGTAAAGAATCAAAGCCGGGATGGCGATATAGAGTGTGGTCATGGACTGATGAATGTCTCGCAACAGCGCGAATGATGGCATACCTCGCCTAGCGATAGAAGAGGCAGTCCGCCGCGCTTGAGAAGGCCGCCGGCCGGAAATGAGCCCATGTTATAGTCGGGCGGGCGAAAATAGGGATGTCGCTAAGGAGATTTATGCAAATTCGGGTTCTGGGATGCAGCGGTGGCGTCGGTCAGGGATTGCGCACCACGTCGTTGCTGGTGGATGACGACGTTCTTATCGACGCGGGCAGCGGCGTGGGTGATTTGAGCCTCGCCGAGATGGCCGGGATACGTCATCTCTTTCTCACTCATTCCCACCTCGATCACATCGCCTTCATTCCACTGATGCTCGATAGCATCTTCGAGGAACGCCGGGAACCGCTGATCGTGCACGGCCTGCCCGCGACCTTACAGGCCTTGCAGCAGCACATTTTCAATTGGGTGATCTGGCCCGACTTTAATAAGTTGCCTACCCCCCAGCAGCCGGTGATGAAATACGCGCCCATGTCGCCCGGCGAGACGGTGACCCTGGCGGGACGAATTTGGGAAATGATACCGGTAGCCCATGCGGTGCCCGCGGTGGGTTACCGGGTGGCCTGCGCCGGCGGCGCGCTGGCTTTCAGCGGCGATACCTTCACCAATGACACGTTCTGGGCAGGCTTGAACGCGCATGACCGTTTGGATGTATTAATAGTGGAAACGGCTTTCGCTAACGCCGATCTCGCCATCAGCCGCATGGCCAAGCATTACTGTCCCAGTCTGCTGGCCGACGACATCAAGAAACTTCGCCACCAGCCGGAGATCTACATTACTCACAACAAGCCGGGCGAAGAGGACGCGATTTTCACCGAATGTCAGGCCGCCCTGGCCGGACGGCGTATTCACCGCTTGAACAGCGGCGACGTCATCACGTTATAATCCCCCTCCATCAATGTAATCGGCGCGCCGCTCGCCGGGACGGGCGCGACTAGGGGATCTCATGTTTGAAAGCCTGACCGAAAGGCTGAGCCGCACCTTAAAGACGCTGCGCGGCCAAGGGCGACTCACCGAGGACAATATTAAAGAGGCCTTGCGCGACGTGCGTATGGCCCTGCTCGAGGCCGACGTCGCCTTGCCGGTGGTCCGCGACTTCATCGAACACGTGCGCGCCCGCGCCGTGGGCAAGGATGTCTTGGAAAGCCTGACGCCCGGCCAGGCCCTGATCGGCGTGGTGCGCGACGAGTTGGTGGCCCTGATGGGTCAGGCCAACGAAGATTTGCAGCTCAATGTCACCCCGCCGGCGGTGGTGCTGATGGCGGGCTTACAGGGTTCCGGTAAAACCACCACGGTGGCCAAACTCTCGCGCTTTTTGAAGGAGCGCCGCAAAAAGACCGTGCTGGTGGCGAGCTGCGACATCTACCGTCCCGCCGCCATCGATCAATTACAAACCCTGGCCGGGGAAGTGGGCGCGGTGTTTTTCCCCAGCACGCCGGACCAGGACCCGGTGGCCATCGCGCTGGCGGCGGTGGAGTCGGCGCGCAAACAATTCATCGACGTGGTGATCATCGACACCGCCGGCCGCCTGCATGTGGACACGGAGATGATGGCCGAGATCAAGCGCCTGCATGCGGCGCTGCGCCCCGTCGAAACCCTGTTCGTGGTGGACGGCATGACCGGCCAGGATGCGGTGAACACCGCCAAGGCCTTTAGCGAGGCGCTGCCCCTCACCGGCGTGGTGCTGACCAAGGCCGACGGCGACGCCCGCGGCGGCGCGGCCTTGTCGGTGCGCCACGTCACCGGCAAACCCATCAAGTTTCTCGGCATGGGCGAGAAGACCGGGGCCCTCGAACCCTTTCATCCCGACCGGCTCGCCTCGCGTATTTTGGGCATGGGTGACGTGTTGTCCCTGGTGGAGGAGGCGGAGCGCAACCTCGACCGGGGCAAGGCTGAACAGCTCGCCAATAAGCTTAAAAAAGGCAAAAGCTTCGATCTGCAGGATTTCCGCGAGCAGATGCAGCAGATGCGGCAGATGGGCGGCCTCGGCGCGCTGATGGACAAGCTGCCCGGCATGAGCAACGTGCCCGACGCGGTGAAGCAGCAGGTCAATGACAAGGAGATGCTGCGCATGGAGGCCATTATCGGGTCCATGACCCCGTTGGAGCGGCGGACCCCCGACCTGATCAAGGGCTCGCGCAAACGGCGGATCGCCGCCGGGTCCGGCACCCAGGTGCAGGACGTCAACCGCCTGCTCAAGCAATTCGACCAGATGCAGCGCATGATGAAAAAGATGTCAAAAGGCGGCTTGAGCAAGATGTTGCGGGGCTTGGGCGGCCGCCTGCCGGGCCGTCTGCCTTTTTGAGCCGTGGCCCGCGCCGAGATTGCCCCTTCCCATTTCGGGAAAATTGCGTAAAATAACGCGCTTTTACCGCTACCTTGCCCGGCGAGGGATGCGGCACATGAATTTTAGGGGACAGGTACAGACATGGTAAGCATTCGTTTGGCTCGAAGTGGCGCGAAAAAACGGCCTTTTTACCACATCGTGGTGACCAATAGCCGCAGCGCGCGGGGTGGCCGTTTCATCGAACGCGTCGGCTTCTTCAACCCGGTCGCCCAGGGCGCCGAGACAAAGTTGGAAGTCAACGCCGAGCGGGTCGGCTACTGGTTGTCGAAAGGCGCCCAACCCTCCGACCGCGTCGATCAATTATTGAAGAGCCAGCCCAAGGCCTGATCCCGGGCGGTGTCTCATCCGAGCGAGGGGCTATGGTGGTAGAGGCCCAGCGGGTGGTGATCGGCCGGATCGGCGGGCCTTATGGCGTACGCGGCTGGGTCAAGGTGTATTCCTATACCGAGCCGCGCGAAGAAATATTGACCCATCGTCACTGGTGGGTGCACATGGCGGGTGAATGGCGTCACCTGGCCTTGGCCGAGGGGCGGCCTCACGGTAAAACCATCGTGGCCCGTCTGGCGGACTACGATGACCGCGACGCGGTGCAGGCCCTCACCGGCTGCGAGATCGGCGTCCCGCGCTCGACGCTGGCGGCCTTGGGCCCCGACGAGTTTTATTGGAGCGATTTGCAAGGCTTGCGGGTCCTCACCCAAGACGGCGTGGAGCTGGGGGTGGTAGACCACTTGCTGGAGACCGGCGCCAACGATGTGCTGGTGGTGAAGGGCGAACGGGAACGGTTGATCCCCTATGTGCGGGGCCAGGTCGTCACCGACGTGGATCTCGGGCAGGGTGTGATGCGGGTCGAGTGGGACCCGGAGTTTTAAGCGGTGCGTTTCGACGTCATCAGCCTGTTTCCGGAGCTGTTCGAGATCGCGACCCGTCACGGGGTCACCGGCCGGGCGGTGCAGCGGGGAATAGTGAATCTCGCGCTGTGGAATCCGCGGGATTACACCACGGATCGCCACCGCAGCGTGGACGACCGGCCTTACGGCGGCGGTCCGGGCATGGTGATGCTGGTCAAGCCGCTGCGCGACGCCATCCGCGCGGCGCGGGCTGAGGCACCGGCCAGCCGGGTGATCTACCTCAGCCCGCAAGGGCGGCGCCTGGATCAGGCGGCGGTGATGGAATTTGCTCAACGGCCCGGCGTGATTTTGGTGGCGGGCCGTTATGAAGGCATCGATCAGCGGGTGATCGACGGCGAAGTGGATGAGGAATGGTCGATCGGCGATTACGTGCTGAGCGGCGGCGAGCTGGCGGCGATGGTGATGATGGACGCGGTGATCCGCGTATTGCCCGGGGTGCTGGGCCATGAGCAGTCCGCCGAACAGGACTCCTTCATGGCGGGGTTGCTGGATCATCCCCACTACACCCGTCCGGAAGAGATCGACGGCGCGACGGTGCCGGCGGTGTTGGTGCAGGGCGATCATGAGGCGATCCGCCGTTGGCGGATGAAACAGGCGCTGGGCCGCACCTGGCTGGAACGGCCGGACCTGCTGCAAAGTTTACCGCTGACCGGGGAGCAACAAACCCTGTTGGCAGAATTTAAACGCGAACGCGGTGTATGAGCGGACGTTCGTTTCGGTGAAAACGTGGTTATTTTTTTGGGGTACTAGTGTATGAGCAACATCATCCAGCAGCTTGAAGCCGAACAAATGAAGACCGAGATCCCGGCCTTCGGTCCCGGCGACACCGTGGAAGTGCAAGTGAAGGTCAAGGAAGGCAACCGCGAACGTCTGCAGGCCTTCGAAGGCGTGGTCATCGCCAAGCGCAACCGCGGCCTCAACTCCTCCTTCACCGTGCGCAAGATCTCCCACGGCGAAGGCGTGGAACGCGTATTCCAAACCCACAGCCCGGTGGTGGCCGGCATCAAAGTGGTCCGCCGCGGCGACGTCTGCCGCGCCAAGCTGTACTACCTGCGCGGCCGTCAAGGTAAGTCGGCCCGCATCAAAGAAAAGCTGTAACCCTCGCGCAGCCATGGCCGCTGCATATAACGGATCGCGGAACGGAAGCCTCCGGTTCCGCGGTCCGTTTTTGTTTTTCCGGCGATTAAATCCGCATTTTGCCGTCATTCTGCTGACAGTATTGCTGACGGGCCTGGTCTGCAATCCCGTACGTGCCGGCAGCGGTGACGACGACATCACCACGTTGATCCGCCACGGCGCGCCGCAGCTCGCGCAAATTCTCGTCGATCGTTATCAAGCCGAGACCGACGGCGACGCCGCCGGTTGGGCGCACTGGGAAAAGCAGCGCATCGCCTTGCATTTGGCCCTGGAGGAATGGGAAGACGTGGTGAAGCGGGCGGAGGCGCTCCCACCCGACACCGCCGACGACGTGCGCAAATGGGCGCAGACCCGCGCCGCCGAGGCCGAGCTGGCTTTGGGACATCCCGCCGCCGCGCGGGAACGCCTGGCTCGCTTGATCTGGGCTCCGGAAGAAAGTCTCGGCGCCGCTCAGCTCGCCGAGTGGCGGCGCCTGATCATCGAGAGTTATCTCGCCGAACAACGCAGCGAGGACGCGGCCGTCGCGCTGCAACGTTATCAGCAAGACACGGCCCAGCCCGATGAGGAAGAGACCCGGCTTATCGCGCGGGGGTGGCTCGCCGAGGGGCGCGCCGCGGAGGCGGCTGACCTGCTCGCCGAAAAGACCGATTTGGAGAGCCGCGCCCTGGCGCTGCTCGCGGAATTGCGCAGCCAACGCGATTCACCCGACCGCGTCGCCGCGCAGGCCCGCGCCCTGGCGCTGGCCGAGGGCGGCCAACCGGCCGCGCGGCGGAAATTATGGGCGGTGGCGGCCGAGGCGGCGCGCTTCGGCGCCGATGATCTGGCCCGCATCGAGGCTTTGGAAAGCGCACTGGTTCTCGGTCACGGCGCGGCGGGCGACGAGTTGCCGGTCAATGCCGATATTTTGTGGGACGCCTATCTCAATTACGGCATGGTCCTGGCGCAGCGCGCCCAGTTGAGCACCGATGATTATCCGCCCTGGTTCGAGATCGGCCAGCGCCTGCGCGACGTCAAACCCGTGGAAGCGCGGGCCTTGATGGCGGTGCTGGCCTGGCATGAGCCGGCCCATCCTCTCGCCGCCGCCGCGCATCAACAGCTGATCCATTCATTTGAAAATCACCGAAACCGCGCCGCGTTATTGCGGACGCTTTATCTCGACTCCGCACGATTTCCCAGCCTGGATGTCATTCCGGCCGGGGTGCGTTACAGTCTGGCGGCGGTGGCGCTCGACGAAGGCGATGTGCCCGCCGCTACGCGTGTAGTCGGCGATTTGCCGGTGCCCGCCGCGGCCACGGCGGTGGAAGCGCTGACTTGGCAATTGGCGCGGGCGCGGGTGTTGCTCGCCACCGGCAGTGACGAATTGGGCATTAGCGTGTTGAAAGAAGCGGCGGGGCAAGCCGCGGCCTTCACGCCCGCGCAGCGGTCGGCCATGTTGCGCGCGGCGGGGGTGTTGCAGGGCCTGGGCCGTCATCAGGCCGCGCTGGATATGCTACAAGGCCTGGCCGCGGTTACGCCGGAAATGGTGACGCAACGCGAACTGCAATTCCGGGCGGGACAGGCTTACGAAGCACTAAGCGACTATCAGCGTGCCGCTCTCAGCTATCTGCGCACCGCTTATCTCGCCGGCGAAACCGGCGCGGCGGATGCGTGGGGTCAGCTCGGCCGTTATCATGCCGCCGCGGTCTTGGCCAAGGCCGGGCTGCGCGCCGACGCCCGCCGCTTGTACGCCGGCCTGTTGGGGGCCGATACTGATCCCGCCCGCCGCGCCTATGCGCTGCGGGCCTTGGATCAACTGGAGGGTAGGCCATGAACCGCGCGCCAATCAGCTTGACTTCCGGTCCGCGGGTCACTTCCGCGCCGCCGCCGCTCGACTACTACGACGCCATACTTGCCGGCCCGGTGCCCGGCGTGAAGATCGCGTTGCGCGAGGAGAACGGCGCCTTGTGCGACGTGAACTTCATCGACGACGGCGCGCCCGACCAGGCGCCGCGCACCGCCTTGGGCAGGCGCGCCGCGGCGCAGTTGCGGGCCTATTTCGCCGATCCTCGGCGGCCCCTCGATTTGCCGCTGGCTTTGACGGGCACGCCGTTTCAAAAACGGGTGTGGGCCGCGTTGTGCGCCATTCCCGCCGGGGAGACCCGCCGTTACGGCGAATTGGCCGAGTTACTCGGCAGCGGTCCGCGGGCGGTGGGTGGCGCCTGCCGCGCCAATCCCATCCCGCTGTTCGTGCCCTGCCATCGTGTGGTGGCGGCCGGCGGCGCCGGCGGTTTCATGGGCCGCGTCGAAGGTCCGGCCTTGGCCCTCAAACACTGGCTGTTGCAACACGAGCGGGCCATGCCGTGAGCGCCGAGGCGCTGAGGGAGGAACCACCCGTTTTGAACGCCGCCGCGCCGGCCGGCGATCACATGGCGGTGATCGAGGCTTTTCTCGACGCCCTGTGGATGGAGCAGGGTTTGAGCGGCAACACCTTGGCGGCCTATCGCGCCGATCTCAAAGGCTGGGCGGCGTGGCTAAGGCCGCAAGGACGCAACCTGTTCGCCGCGCAGCGCGATGATGTGTTGCGGTATCTGGCGCAGCGGGTACACGGCGGCGCGCGGCCGCGCACCACGGCGCGCTTGTTGTCGAGTCTGCGGCGCTTTTATCAATATCAGGTGCGCGAGCGGCGCTTGAACGTCGATCCCAGCGCCCTCGTCGATTCGCCCAAACTGGGCCGGCCCTTGCCCAAGGCCCTCACCGAGGCGGAAGTGGAGTCGCTGCTCGGCGCCCCGGACGTCAAGCAGGCCTTGGGCCTGCGCGACCGCGCCATGCTGGAATTGTTGTACGCCTCGGGATTGCGGGTCTCCGAACTGGTAGGCGTGGAAGTGACCCAGCTCAATCTCCGCCAGGGCGTGGTGCGGGTGGTGGGCAAAGGCGACAAAGAGCGGCTGGTGCCCCTGGGCGAAGAGGCCGCCAACTGGCTGGAGCGCTATTTACGCGAGGCGCGGGCGGATTTACTGCACGGGGCGCAGAGCAAAGCCTTATTTGTCACACAACGCGGCGATGCTATGACCCGCCAGGCCTTTTGGTATTTGATCAAGCGTCATGCACGGCGGGTGGGGGTGCGCGCCAGCCTGTCGCCCCATACCTTGCGGCATTCCTTCGCCACCCATTTGCTCAATCACGGGGCGGATTTGCGGGCGGTGCAGATGTTACTGGGCCATCACAATCTGTCCACCACCCAGATTTATACGCACGTGGCGCGCGAGCGTTTGAAACAAGTGCACGGCGAACATCACCCGCGAGGCTGAATGGGTGATGGAACCCCGCCGCCGCTTGGATATCCAACGATTACCGATTTTCTATAACGAGTGAAGTAATGATGAACAGCAAATTGATTTCCTGGACCGCGGGCGCGTTGGCCGCCCTGAGTATGTTGGCGGTGGCCGTGGCGGACGATGTCGAAACCATTACCAAGATGATGCAAAAATTGGTGCCGGGCATGGCTCCCGACCGTATCGTCGAGAGCCCGATGCCGGGTTTGTATGAAGTGAGTTTCGGTCCGGATGTGTTGTACGTCACCAAGGACGGCCGCTACGCTTTGCAGGGCGATCTCATCGACGTGGCGAGTAAGGCCAATCTCTCGGAGGCGCGTCGCGCGCAGGGACGGGTGCAATTGATCAAGGGCCTCAACGAAAAAGACATGATCATCTTCGCCGCGCCACCCAAGCAGGAGAAACATGTCGTCACCATTTTCACCGATGTGGATTGCGCGTATTGCCGCAAGATGCACGGCGAGATGGCCGACTACAACAAGGCCGGCATCACCGTTCGTTATCTGGCCTTCCCGCGTTCGGGAGTGGATACGCCTTCTTATTACAAGATGGTGGGCGTGTGGTGCGCGAAAGACCGCCGGGCGGCGATGACCCGCGCCAAACTCGGCGAAGCCGTCGAACAAAAGACCTGTGACAATCCCGTGAAAAAACACTTGGCCGCCGCGGAACGGGTCGGGGTATCGGGCACGCCCACCATGGTGCTGGAAGACGGCACCGTGGTGCCCGGCTACATGCCCGCCGCGCGTTTGAGTCAGGCCCTCGATCAACTCGCCACCGCCGCGCGTTAAATTTTCCAACCTTACCTACGCCACCGAAGGGCGATGAATGGCTTCCCCTCTCCTCTTGCGGGAGAGGGGAGCGCTATCAGGTTTGTTTGGATGACGTCAGCTTAATCGTCTCTCTCGCCGCGTTAACGGGTAAAATGGCCGCCGCCCCGACGGCTGACCACGGACCCTGCGATGTTACGACTCACGGAAATCAGACTCCCCCTCGGCCACCCGGCGGACGCGCTCCGCACGGCGATCCTGCAACGTCTGAAAATCGACGCGTCTGAATTACTCGGCTATAACATCGCCCGCCGCGCTTATGATGCGCGCAAGAAAACGGAGATCGTGTTCGTCTATTCGCTGGACGCGGCGGTGGTCGACGAGGCGCGGTTGTTGAAGCGATGCAGCGGCGAGCAACACATCAAACCCACGCCGGATACCGAATATAAATTCGTCGCCCGCGCGCCGGTCAATCTTAAAAAACGTCCGGTGATCATCGGCACCGGCCCTTGTGGTTTCATGGCGGCGCTGCTGCTGGCGCAAATGGGTTTCAAGCCGCTGATCCTGGAGCGGGGCAGGGAAGTGCGGCAACGCACCAAGGACACCTGGGCGCTGTGGCGCAATCACCGGCTCGATCCGGAGTCGAACGTGCAATTCGGCGAGGGCGGCGCGGGCACTTTTTCCGACGGTAAACTGCATACCCAGATCCAGGACCCGCGTCATCTGGGCGTGAAGATCTTGCGCGAATTCGTGAAGGCCGGCGCGCCGGAAGAAATTCTCTACGTCAGCAAGCCCCACGTCGGCACCTTCCGACTGGTGAGCATGCTGGAGAAGATCCGCGAGGAGATCATCGGCCTCGGCGGCGAGTTCCGTTTCGAAAGCCGCGTCACCGACATCGACATCGACGCTGGCCAAGTGCGCGGTGTGGTGCTGGCCGGCGGCGAACGCATCGCGTGCGATCACGTCATCCTCGCCATCGGCCACAGCGCCCGCGACACTTTTCAAATGCTCCATGACCGCGGTGTTTATGTGGAGGCCAAACCCTTCTCGATCG
>CAKKSB010000113.1 GCA_919903055.1 Gammaproteobacteria bacterium
AGCTCCCCAGCCAAAGCATTACGCCCACGGCCAGTAGGATCTTCAGCCAAGCATCGAGACCACTATGAAAAGCAACGATGGCCCGCTGGCGCGCCGCGTTCTGAATGCCGCTGAGGGATGCGTTGTAGCCACTCAATATCGAGAGCACCAAGGCCACAGCGGCCAACCCCATCCATTGGGAATAGCCGAGCCAAAGCAGACCCGCCATGATCACCACGGCAATGGCCGCCGTTACAACGGTGGCATAACCCATCAGCCGGCATGAGGCGTGCAGGTAGCCGGGTAGGTCGTTCTTTTCGGCAGCAATTGAATAAAAGCGGCCGATGCCGGCTGTCACGCCCCCCATCACAACCTGATTGACCAAACCCGCGATGGTGAGGCCCAGCGCGAGCTGTCCATACTGTGTGGGTTCGAGGTACTCGGTGAGCACTCGCACCAGCACCAGTGCGCCAAGTACTGTGGCGATCTGACCAATGACGATCCAGCCACCTTCTTTGGCCAGGCGGCGGAGTCGATTTGGATCGAGCGCGGATACTGCAGTGCGAATTGTCACAAGCGCTGCTCACTCTCCACTAACAGCACAATGCATATAGGATATTCTCGTGAGTGCCTTGGATCACAACTTTCCTGAATTGCGTGATAAACTGAGTCACCATGCTTCCAATTCTTATGATTTATCAGCCACACTGAAGACAAAGTCTTCGTACACCCGAGGCAAACCAGCAGTCAATCCGATTGATGCAGCCCAGCCCATTGCTTTCAACTTAGAAACATCCAACAATTTGCGCGGCGTGCCATCAGGTTTGCTGGTATCGAAGATGATCTCACCATCAAAACCCACTACTTTTTTCACGAGTTCGGCGAGTTCGCAGATGGTGAGGTCTACCTCAGCCCCGATATTGATCAAAGGCGGTAAAGCGTTCCCCTCAGTCCCTTTCCCGCACGCTTGAAATGATGGGATATCGGTGCCCAATAGGGTTTTGAATTGTGCATCTGGCAGGTTCATTAGATAAACGCAGGCATCCGCCATATCTTCGCTGTAGAGAAACTCGCGGCGCGGGATTCCCGTGCCCCATACTACGACCTCCTGGTCACCTCTTAGCTTTGCTTCATGCATTTTTCTAATCAATGCCGGCAGCACATGGGAATTTTGCAGATCGTAATTGTCTCCCGGACCATAAAGATTAGTCGGCATTGCTGCTATGTACTGGGTTCCATACTGCCGATTGTAAGCCCAACACATCTCAATGCCCGCGATCTTGGCAATCGCATAAGGCCGATTACTGGGTTCAAGCGGCCCCGTCAGCAAGTATTCTTCTTTTATCGGTTGCGGGCAATCGCGCGGGTAGATGCAGGAACTACCCAGAAACAATAGTCGCTTGACACCGGCCCGCCATGATTCATGAATTATGTTGGTCTGGATGGCTAGATTCTGCTGAATAAACTCAGCGGGATAGGTGCTGTTCGATAAAATGCCTCCCACCTTGGCGGCGGCGAGAAAGACATATTCGGGCTTTTCCTGCTCAAAGAAGGCGCGCACAGCTGTTTGATCGGTGAGGTCGAGTTCGGCGTGGGTGCGGGTGATGATGTTGGTGTAGGGTAGGCTATTCTCACCCCTGCTCTTCCCCTGCAAGGGCGAGGGAGATGTTAAGCGGCGCATGATAGCCGAACCGACTAGGCCGCGATGACCTGCCACATAGATTTTACTATTTGGCTGCATCTCATTACTCATGATGATCATAGGCCGAATAACCATGCCGCTTGACAAGTTCATCCCGCTCAGCCGCTTTTAAATCTTCGCGGACCATTTCAGCCACCAGCTCTTTGAACTTAATTTTAGGTGCCCAACCCAACTTGGCTTTCGCTTTACTAGCGTCGCCCAATAAGGTCTCGACCTCGGTCGGACGAAAATAACGCGGATCAACAGCCACGATACAACGTCCTGTGGCTTTATCGATGCCTTTTTCTTCGACGCCTGCACCTTTCCAAACCACCACGATACCTAACTCACTTGCCGCCGCATTCACGAAATCACGCACACTGTGTTGCTCGCCCGTGGCTATTACAAAATCTTCCGGCTGATCCTGTTGCAGCATCAGCCACTGCATTTCCACGTAATCCTTGGCATGCCCCCAGTCCCGCTTGGCATCCAGGTTGCCCAGATATAGGCAATCCTGAAGACCCAGCTTGATGCGCGCCAGGGCGCGGGTTATTTTGCGGGTAACGAAGGTTTCGCCCCGCACCGGCGATTCATGGTTAAAGAGAATGCCGTTGCAGGCATACATGCCATAGGCTTCTCGATAATTGACCGTGATCCAATAGGCGTACAGTTTGGCGACCGCATAAGGTGAACGCGGATAAAAAGGCGTGGTTTCCTTTTGCGGGACTTCTTGCACCAAACCATATAGCTCGGAAGTGGATGCTTGGTAAAAACGAGTTTTCTTTTCCAAGCCAAGAATACGCATCGCCTCCAACAAGCGAAGCGTGCCCAGCGCATCGGAATTCGCGGTATATTCGGGCTCTTCAAACGATACGGCGACATGGCTTTGCGCCGCCAGGTTGTAAAGCTCATCGGGCTGCACTTGCTGCACGACACGCACCAGACTGCTCGAGTCGGTCAAGTCACCATAATGCAGGATAAAATCTCTGTTATTTACGTGAGGGTCTTGATAGAGATGATCGATACGATCGGTATTAAATAAAGACGCACGCCGTTTGATACCGTGAACTTCATAGCCCTTTCCCAGCAGGAACTCCGCAAGGTAAGCTCCATCTTGGCCTGTTACCCCGGTTATCAACGCTCGCTTTTTCATAGGGTCTTCCATCTATTCCTTCAGAGGCGCAATCTAACGATTTCGGCCTTACTCAGTACCTAAAAACATGCCAGCGAGCTTGTTACTCCTGCGCGTGCGGCAATAAACCTTAAGCGGATTCTTTAGAGGCTTCCCTAGCTCCTTCAGCAGATTGTTTCCGGATAGCTGATGCAAGAAATGCCAACAATATGCCGCTTACCAAACCCAACATGGCACCCAACCCCACAATGAGTTTCCGATTCGGTTTCACTCTTTTCTCCGGCACCACCGCGGGATCGATAACCTTAAAGGCAAATTGATCCCGTACATTGGCCAGCATGATTTTCTTGGTCTGCGCCTCGATAAGCCTGTAGATGGCTTGTTGCACTTCCATCACACTGGTTTTGGGCAATTGTTCCTTTAAATAGGCGAGGCTTTGTTCCGTTTCTTTGATGGCAAGCTGTTTCTCATGGTTATTGAGACGAACCACCAGCTCATTCACCCATGAAGCCGCCTGTTCCGAGTCGCGCCATTCCACCGCAAGGGTCACCAGTCCGTTTTTTTTATCTGTGTTTACAACGAGAATATTCTTAAACGTCTCATAGGCAGTGCCCATCGTAGGTTCATCAGAAGGTGAATTCACCTTCCATGTTTTAGATGTTGCATCCCATTTGTCGGCGAACAACACCGGCATTAATTTATTTTCCGCGATAAAGTCGTTAATAAAGCGCCGCGAGGTCAATGTGGCGAGTGCTTGCGCTGTACTGCCCCCACCAGATCCCATATTAATACCCGCCAAAGAAGCAATGCCACCCAACTGGCTGGCGATTGCGCCCATAGCCCCTTGTTCGTCATCCGAAACCGGTGCCAGCAATATTTCCGCACGGTAGATGGGTGTCGTCATCAAGGCAACGGTTACCGCGGCCGCGGTGGCAAGCAAGGTAATAACGATAATCATCAGTTTGTAACGCGCCAGCATCCGCCACAAATCAAGCAGATTAATCTCGTCATCTTCGGAAGGTGGGGGATAAGACGCGAGGACATATTGTACTTGCGGTGGTACAGGTGGGGGATTACCGGGCGGCGTGTTTTGTGTGTTCATCACAACATGATTCTTATAAAACGCCCACGGTATTCCACGCCGCGATGGCCAGGCCGAATTGGTAGACAATCTGGCTCACGCTGGTCCAGAGGGTAAGCGGACGCAAGCGTTCCACATCCAAAGGCACCACGATGGTATCGCCGGGCTTTATGTTCACTGAATCGCGCTGAAACCAACTACTGGATTTGCCCGCCATTACCGCACCGTTGGCGCGCACCACGTAAATGCGGTCATCGTCGGCCTTTTTGGTCAGGCCGCCGCTGGAGTTGATATATTCGTCACGCTCAATCCCCGCACGGTACAGATGCGAGGTGGGATGAAACACTTCGCCGATCACCGTGACTTCTTGGGTGAAAGCCGGCACCACTAAAGCGTCGCCTTCTTTTAAGGCCACATCGGCTGCTTGTTTACCTGCGATTACGGCAGGCAGATCGATCACCAAGCGGCCGGCGGCTTTGACTCGTTCCAGTTGCTTGGACAAGTCCCTCATGACTTGCAGTTCCTGCTGTTGATTGGCATCCCCTCCCTGCACTTGTTGCAAACTGAGGCGCGCCAAATCCTCCTGCAAACGTTGCTGTAACGCGTCCAACTGTTCCTGTTCGCGGCGGCGCAGTTCTTCGCGCATGAATACCGCGCCGTCGGCATAAGCGTAATCGGTAAGCCCGCCGGCACGGGCGATCACGCTGCTGAGCGTTTCGCCGCGACGTATCGGATAGGTGCCGGGAAAACGCACCTCACCGCTAAGTTTTATTTGTCCTTGCGCCGCCCACTGCGGCACTTCCTTCACGTTGAGATGGTCGTGCGGGTGCAGCGCCACATCCGCGCCGGGCTTGCCGGCCAGCGCGTCACCCAAATTGATCTTTTGGAGTTGCACCTCGCGGTATTCGCCATTGACCACACCATAGCGGGTCAATTCGGCCTCCAAGGCGTAGGCCGCCTCGCCCAGTTGTCCGCCCGCCCGCAGCAAATCGCTGACGCGCATATTGGCTTCCAGCGGATATTTACCGGGGAACCGCACATTGCCGTCCACCGTCACTACCGGTGCCGGTTGTTCTAAACTTGCTTGCGCACTGAGCTGGTCAACCAATTTCTCGATCACCTCGCCCCGCGCTTGGGTGGCGCCGAACACCAGCACCTCATCACGCGAGGACAATTGCACATCGGCGGAAGAGCCCGGCTGATCCAAAGCCGCGCGCAAGCTGCTGGAGAACACCAGCGTGCGCCGG
Organism: Gammaproteobacteria bacterium; assembly: GCA_919903055.1. Classification (GTDB taxonomy): domain Bacteria; phylum Pseudomonadota; class Gammaproteobacteria; order DRLM01; family DRLM01; genus CAKKSB01. Next base: position 5,121 of record CAKKSB010000113.1, read on the forward strand.
TCCGGTTTCAGCTCGCGCTTAATTACCACGTAATCCAAATCCGGCTTGGGCAATAGTTCGTCCGGCGACGTAATCAAATTGCTCAAGCGCATGCCTTCCCGCCATTGATAACCGCCGGGGCGTTGCACATGGCCGGTGAGCAGCACAACCCCTTCCAGGTTGTCTAATACCGAACGAACCCGCAGCACATCGCCGTTTTGCACGGGAATGGCGAGCACGGCCGGCATACTTAAATTCACATCCAGCAAGGTGCGTTCACGTTGATTGTTGATCCGCTCTAACTGCGCGCCGGCCGGATAGGCGGTGGAGAGCAGACCACCGCTGAAGGCCAATGCCTCCGCAAGCGTCTTTTCCTGTTTTATTTCGTAAATCGCCGGACGTTTAACCTCACCGTCCACCCCGACCGTGGCGCCGACGGGCGGAACGAAGATGACATCGCCCGGTTGCAGACGGGCGTCGGCGCGGGTGTCGCCGCGCAGCAGGAGGTCATAAAGATCCAGGCGGGTAATCACCTCGCCGTTACGTTTGAGTTGTATGTTGCGCAGCGACCCGATGGGTTTGACGCCGCCGCTCACGAACAAGGCATTGGTCATGGTGGACAGACCGCTCACCGTGTAAGAACCCGGTTGTTGCACATCGCCCAGGACGAAGATGCGGATAGAGCGTAGCGGACCCAGGCTGATGGTGGCGCGCACGCCGATCAGTTGCTGCTCCACCCGCTGCATGAGGTTGTCTTTGAGTTCCGGGAAACGCAGCCCCGCCACCGGCACCGGACCAATGCCGGGGAAATTCAACGTGCCGTCGCGGCCCACCGGCAGGGTGTACTCGGCATTGTCCTTGCCGAACAATTGCACTTGCACCATGTCGCCGGGGCCGACGATGTACTCGGCGGGCACCGGGATGTCGGTGGCCGGAGCAAATGTAGTGGGAGAACCGGCGAAGAGGTCATAGCCGAAAGGCTTGAGTCCTTGGGGAGTCTTGGGTTGTTCTTGCTGTGCGCCGCGCTTGGCTTCATCGCCGTTGTCCGACTCGGCGTCTGCCTTCTCCATCGAGTCGGGTGCCACTGGACGCGGCTTCATCAAGTCGGGAAATGCCGGCGCGGCCTGAATCCTGCCGCCACTCTCCCGCTGATTAAGCAGTTCCTGGGCTTTGGCTTGTTCCGCCGGAGACAGCTGCAAGAATAATTGGCGCTGTTCAGGAGTGAGCTCGGCCGCCTGCACGGTCCACGTAAACCAGCAAGTCAGCACGACTCCCAATATGCGTTGAATGACTTTCCTAGACTTCAAGCTGCGGAACCTCTCTGTTCATGATCATGCCGCCAGCATCTCCCTCATCCCTGCCAGTAATGACCAAAGAAATCTATCACAATACAAGCAGATAAAATACCCGGCACCGTATTTTTTTCCAATGTGGCGAGTGGTTCATGGCCTCTGCCGACCGCAGAAGCGGGGGGGTTATGAATGATGCGTCGGTAAACAATAAACGATGGGCGGAACATCCGCTTCGTTCGTTCTTCCATTGTGAGGCAGAGATGGCTTCGACCCCATCCGCTCGCAGCGAGAGAAAGGTGGCGAGTTAATTAAATCCCAGGCAATGTCGGAACAACTACCCGGGTTCTACAGGCCACCCTCCTTGGAACAAGCGAAGATAACGTACACACAGCCGCACGATGCAAACTCTGGATAGACAAGTCTAACTTTGATGAACCCGGCAGCGCCGGAAGTTATCTCGCTTAACTCACTTAATACCGCCACTGCCACTGCACATCCAATTGGCCTTCATGATCAGTGCCGCTGGGCTGCTCACTTCGCAGCGCACCCCACCGGAAGTTGATTTCCTGCTCGCGCCAGGCAAAGCGATGACCCAGTTCCACGCTCAGTACCGAGGGACTGGCCGGCTCATTGCGATGCGGTTCGATGCGGCGCAGTAACAACTCCCAAGGCCTGCCGCGCTCCGTCACATATAAAAGGCCGAGCGACAACATGCGCCCGTCGCCACCCAAGCTATGACCGATGACGCGGCCGCGATAGGTGTAGCCGTCGGTATAGATGCTATGCCGATAAGCGCAACCGAATGCCGGCTGGTCATTATTGAATCCGCAGGCGGTGTCGGCGTATTCACCGTGCATCCGCCAGGTAGCGCCGCGCTCGCCCCATGCGCCCCAGGTTTCCACCCCGGCCATTCCCAAATATTTGGACGGCAATCCGCCCGCTTCATCTTCGCCGATGATCTGGCCATACACCGCGTACGGCGCGTCGAACAGCGGTGACTGCCAGCGCACATCGAAACCACCCAATTGATTGCCGGGTTCATTCGCCGCGGTTGTACCCCCGGAACCGCGATTGTCTTTACCGAGCAGCAATTCCTTGAAGGTACCCCAATCTTCCGAGCGCCCTGCGCCGCCCCACTGCGCGGTGCGCGAGAGTCCCACTTCCAGCGCCGGAGTCGGACGGAAATTTAAACGCATACCTAAAAATAAGGCGTCGGGTATCTCGCGCTCGTGCTCGAGCTGGCCGAGGGTGAATAGAAACTGCCACGGTCCGATCCAGCGCAGCCAGGCGCTTTCGAAAGGATCGGCATAATAACGCTGCACGGTCAGCGCGGGCATCGGCCGCGCATTATTGGAGAGGATCAAGCTGCCGTCCCAACCCGGTCCCCACCAGCGGTCCACCGCGCCGGCGGACCAGGCCCAGTTTCCCCAGATGGCCGCCAGATAAGAGCCGTCGTAGCGCAAGGCCTTATCGTCATCCGGCTCAGCGACCGCGGACAATTGCAGCCGATAGGCGAACACGTCGCCGGTCCAATCCATGCCCGCCTCAAGTTCACCGCCTTCGCGCGGCGTGTCGCCGAAGCTGCGATATTGCCGCGGATGATTCGCGACGGCGGCGCGCAGATGCGGACGTACAGCATGCGTGCGCGATTCGCCGCGATAACGCCGTAATAAACGGCTACGCGCATTCGCCAGCGGTGCCTGCAACAAGAGCAGGTGTGCTCGTTGCGCCAGTCCCATTTC